>NZ_JBARYM010000263.1:0-2613 GCF_049647865.1 Tunicatimonas sp.
CAACAGCCCTTTCTATCGGAAGAAACCAGTATCAAAATTTATCCGGCTACCGAAGACTACCGAGTGCTGGATTTTGAAATCTCGCTGCTATCCTTGGTGCCTGACTTAAAAATAGGTGGTTCGGAAGATGCGAAAGGCTACGGAGGGTTTTCGGTACGATTGAAGCTGCCAGACGATATTCAGTTTTCCTCCACTAATGGGGAAGTTACCGCCCAAACCGAAGCGGTAGAAGCCGGACCTTGGATGAACGTATCCGGTTCGTTAGCGACCGATGGTGGTAAGGCTGGAATCGTGATCGTGACTCATTCGGACAATCCACCACCTCAGAACGCGTGGATTTTGCGCACCCAGAACAGTATGCAGAACCCGGTGTATCCAGGAAGAGAACCGGTGCTGATTTCTGAACAAGAACCTACCGTACTACAGTATCGCTTAATAGTTTATCAGAATGATGTACCTAATAAGGCGGTAAATCACTGGTATAATAGATTAAAGTGAATTTTCTTCATCAGTAGGAGGAAACTTTACAGCTTCTCTGCTTTCAGAGATTGTATATCCTCGACAAGTTGCTGAATTTCCAGAGCAAGAGTGCCATTGTAAATACCGCGAATTCGTCGACTTTGGTCTACTAGAATAAAATGCTCAGTATGTAAAAATTCCGTGCTATCTTTTGTATAGCCAATATCTTCTTCGGCGAAGTACGACTGGCGGGCGAGCTGATAAATTGATCCTTTTTTACCAGTGAGTAAATGCCAGTTTGGGTCGTTAATATTTTCCTGCTGAGCGTACTCTTGCAGGCGAGATACATTATCAATCCAGGGGGTAACCGAGTAGGATAGCAGCACCACATTATCGTCTTGGGCAAACAATTGGCTCACTTGCTGCATATGGTTAGTCATGATCGGGCAAACCACCCCGCAACTAGTAAAGATGAAGTTGGCTACATGGATTTTACCCGCGACACTTTGCTCGGTGATCGTCTTTCCGGCTTGGTTGGTAAACGAGAAAGGGGCAATCTGATGAGCAATTTGTTGCTCTTCGCTTGGTTCATCAGAGAGAAATATTGGGGTAAAATCGGGAGTATTATAGTAGGGTAACTGGTCAGACTGATCGGCACACCCAAGCATTGCTAAACTAAGAATAAGAACTAATACTTTGTGTTTTTCTAGAGAAAAGAAGGTCATCTTTTAGTTTAAATAAGAAAATCAAATTGGAAACAACGATGGAACACTGTCTGTAACGTTGGTGCAATTTTTCGTGCCTAGTAATCCGTAACGACGACCGTTTTTCATCACATAGTTTGACTTAATACCTCCGGTGCTGTACCACAACTTTTGAGAGCCCTGTTCATAACCTCGGTGGTAGTTCATATCCTTGATTAGCATTCCGTCAATGTTCCATTCCCGGCAGTTACCTTCGTACTCACCACCGGAAAAATGATAGTCTAGCCGTAGGTTTCCATTAGGCCACCAAGCCTGATAATGTCCTTCCTTCTTACCAGACTGAAAGTAACGCTCTTCCCGTATTCGTCCGGTCGGGTAGTATTGTCTCCACGTACTGTGCTTACGTCCGTTTTGGTAAGACCTTACAAAAGCAGTATCTAAGGTTTGGGGGGAAAGCCCGTAGACTGTTCCCGAAAAAATAGTATCGTTTACGTAGAATATCCCTCGTTGACTTTTCGTCTCAATATGCTGAAAATTTAGCACTGGAAGCCGTTGTTCTTCTCGGTGCTGACAGCAGGCTAGAGCCATAAGTAAAGAGGCAACAAGCAGGCTACTGCGAAAATGTGCCTGGAGTACCAAAGTAACCGTTCCCATTAATGTAAGGGTCATTAGAGGTGATATGATAGTGATAAATTCCGTCGGGATAATCCGAAGTAGCGTGAGTGTGACCGTGGTATTCATCCAAGTCGTTTTCACTTACTAACTTGCCACTTTCGGTTGGGCCATACACTGGGAAACCATCAAGTAGAAATCCGAGTAGAACATCTTTCCCTACAGTTTCGGTTAAGTACAACGGTTCTATGTGGTAATGATAATTGGCATTGCCGGTCGGGTGCCCATTGTACTGGTCAAATGAATTAATCTCATTGGTAAGCGGTTCATCGGGGGCAGCGTATTGATTGTAAAACGGAACACCGTTCAGCGACACTCCAATAGCTCCCATTGGGGTAGCCTGATGCCGGGTAGCTTCTTCAGGATTTAAGGGAATCTTAAAAGTATACGTAAATTCACCTATCCGATTGGGGTTGAGGCGGAATTGGTCGTTACTACCATTATACGCTTCGTGCAATTCGCCTTCCCAGCTTGTCTCTACGTAGTACGGACTTTTATGGTCGGGGCGACCGTTAGTCTCGATAATTACAAAATCTCCCTCAACATAAATATCAGAGGCAGCGTAAATTTTTTGGTATACTTCCAGTCTGGCATCAGAAGTAGTTTCTTCTGTTTCTGTTGGAGTATCACTTCCCCCAGCTGTGTTGTCATCGTCTGGTTTTTTTCCAGTATCAGGATTGTTGCCTCCTCCGGCGGCAGTACTATCATTGGGCGTACCAATATTTGGGGTAGGGCTCACTGGCTCTTCTTCTCCACAGGCAGTATGTAAGACTACCAC
>NZ_JBARYM010000264.1:0-3722 GCF_049647865.1 Tunicatimonas sp.
TAAGATAATCAACGAGCGAATATGTAATGCATTAATTAGCTATTGCCACCAAATATTGGAAAAAATACAGAAATACAAATCAGGTATTGCAGATTGATTATTCATGTGAGTTTTATTAGCCTTTGAAGGAGGAAATGTGGAAGATTAACGAAAAATTTTTGGAAGAACAGCTAAAAGCCGGAAAAGAATTTTATCTTTCTCATGACCCATTTTCATTGCTTAATGGAACCGGAAGCGGTTATGCTAGAGAAATTGAGTATCTTATTGATAAAGATGTAAAAGAATTTATTTTAGTTAGTGAATCTTTATGGAAAGCAGTATGGTAACTGAAAAAGACAATAATTCTGATAAAAGTATTACACCAGAGCAGGCACTTAATATTATCAAAGCTTTCTGTTCGGAAAATCTACCAAATTTCATTTTGATTAGAGAATATCTGACTCCCCCATTCTGGGGCATTAACTACACTCAGAATAAAATAGAAGTTATATTGGAAGGAGACTATGCTCTACAAGCTATTATTAAAATTTCAGATACAAAATATCCTCTTTGGCAATTCAATAAAGAATTAAAAAATCATCATAACATAACCTATGAAAATATCAATTTAATACTAAATAATATTTATAACTTTTTAAAATAGTGGGATATAGGGTTATTGTTATACTCAAAAAACGACTATGGGCGGAAGATTTTTGATTTATAAAGATTTTGGAGGTGATGTGGAAATCATATTTAGTGATATGACAAGGCTCCATCGCCCGCTTTTGTTCAGACACCTTTGAGTTGCCATCTGCTGAGCCCTTCGAATAGTCCATCGTTGTACAGAAAGCTTCATGCGGTGTAGTATGACATGGAGATGAGCAGCTTCCATCGGACCGGAACCAATCAATAAGCCCTGATCCCGATATGTTTTATAGCGCATTCTGGGCAAGTTGTTTTCATAGTAGTTAAGCAAGCTACGCTGTAGTTGTTGAGCTTTTCCTGGGCAAGGCATCAACGTGATGTTGGTCAGCACTAGCTCAGCTTGATTAGCAAAAAATAAGTCCTCTTGTTGCACTATCCACTCTGAGTGCTCAGTACGGAATATGCTGGCTGTAAACTCCGGTATACTCGCAATAGAATAGGTTATTTTGAAGGGCAATATTATTGACTGAGCATTCTTTTAGGAACTCATCAAGTTTTGTGAGTGATTTGTTAACCTCATAATGGAAAAGGTGCTTCTTCCGATTCCTAACGGTAAGATCTAATATCTTTCCAACGGGTGCTAGGCGATCGCGGGACCGGTCTTTCCTAGCGACAACCAAAGCAGCTGGGGCCTGTTTCAGTTAGGTTAGTAGCAATAAGTATCTTCTTAGATTCTTACTAGTCTACATACCGAAAGGTGTCAGTCGCTTCAAAATTCACACCTTAGCTACAGCGACGAAAAAGCTAAAAAGTACAGTTCATTGTGATCTTCCGAAAATATAGTATCTAATTTGAAATAGTAAAATACAGGTGTACATTACTGGACCATATACCATACTAACGTTTGCTACCAAGTCCACTACCTAACTACGTCGTTCTAAACAACTATCTTTTGAAGTACTACCTACTACAATACTGCAACCGCTATCTTATCTTGATCTCTATCTTAGTTATAAGTTCTTATTCTTTTGCCCAAGAAAGTAATTATTCAGTGTTTGCGCCCTACTATCGCTCCGACGCGGCGTGGATGAAATACGCAAATCTATCGCACTCCCTATATAATCATATCAGTCAATTAGCAAAGGAAGATCTGGATTCTCGCTCTAAGGTGGTAAAAGAATTAACCTCTGCTGAAGATTGGACTCAATACGTAGAACGACAAAAAAACCAATTAAGAGCCCCATTCAATAAATTTGAAAAGCATTCACTTAATGCTCAGTCGTGCGGCACCATCGAGCGAGAAGAATACATCGTAGAAAAATTAGTATTTGAGTCGCACCCTAGTTTTTACGTGACCGCTAGCCTATTCATACCGACCCAAAGAGCGTTTCCCCTACCTGCTGTGTTCTACGTTACCGGCCATTCTCAAGCTGCTTTTCGTCGGGATATTTATCAAATCAATATTCTAAATCTAGTAAAAAAGGGATTTGTGGTGTTCACCATAGATCCTATCGGCCAGGGCGAACGAACGCAATACTACGATAGCACGACGCACGAATCTACCCTGGGTAAAACGACGCACGAACACTCCTACGCAGGAGGGCAGTGTTTTCTGACAGGTTACTCGATCAATGATTACTTTGTGTGGGACGGTATTCGGTCCTTAGACTATCTGAGCCAACGCCCCGAAGTTGATCCAACCCGGATAGGTATGACAGGGCTGTCGGGCGGTGGGCAACAAACCGCAGTACTGGCGGCAATCGACGACCGAGTTTACGCGGCAGCCCCAGAGTGCTACATCACTAGCTATCAGCGACTATTTGAGTCTATTGGTTCCCAAGATGCCGAGCAAAAGATTTATCAGGTATTGCACTTAGGGTTAGATCATCCTGATTTTCTGGCAGTGCGAGCCCCGAAGCCTACCTTACTGATAGCAACCACCGAGGACTTCTTCAGCATTCAGGGAGCGCGGGAAACATTTAGCGAAGTAAAGCAATTATACCGACTTTTTGACCAACCCCAGCACCTGACGATGGTAGAATCACCAGGCTCCCACGGTACTACCCGACCTAACCGGGAAGCGATGTACCAGTTCTTTCAGCAACATCTAAACTTACCCGGTAGCTCTACCGATATTGAACCGGAATATTTATCGACCGAAGAACTCCAAATTACTCCGACCGGACAGGTAACTACGTCGTACCAAAGCAAAACAGTTTTTGATTTAAACCGGCAGAGATCCTCAGACATAGTAGCCCAGCGAACTAGTAAGAATGCCCAAGATGTAATTGAGCAGAAGTCGGCCGTATTGGATCAGGCCTACTCCCTTTCGGGATTAGATACTACACGCACTTTTCGTGGGGCAGTTTTTACGGGAAGTGTGGAAAAAGAAAGCTATCGTGTTGAAAAATACTTCCTAGAAAGCGATGATTTTGACTATCCTCTACCTTTCGTCATTATTAAATCGACGAACAGCCAGCCTAAAGCTACCTTGCTGTACGTCGGGGCCCATGGCAAACAGGAGCTTCTCGAGCATGAGTCGCATATGATAGACTACCTTCAAGAAGGCTACGCCATTGTAGCCCCTGATTTGCTTGGTACGGGCGAACTAAAGAATGCAGAGCGAGGGGATGCTTTTATTCAGGGATACTCTTACAACTTATGGGTGGGGGCCAACTTAGTAGGTAGGTCGATTGCCGGTTTCCAAGCCAGCGATCTGGATGTACTGCTGAAGTACCTGCCGACCCACGTTGATTTGCCTACGGACACCATTGTAGCAGTAGTAAAGGATGAAGCCATTTCTTCCTATCTGCACATAGCCCCCTTTTACAATGAAAACATCCGGAAAACTATTTTGATTAACCCTTTGATGTCTTACCAAAGTATCAACGATACCCAGTATTATGACCCTAAATATTTGTGGACTTCGGTACCCGGGGCCATCCAGCACTACGACTTAGCCCACCTGATGGCCTATCTCGCTCCATCTGATTTATACTTGGTTAACCCGGTAGACGCGTCCGGAAATACCTGGGAAGCTTCTGCTGAAAATACGGATTGGAAGATGCTGCTGGAAGTATTTGAATCGCAAAAAT
>NZ_JBARYM010000265.1:0-1811 GCF_049647865.1 Tunicatimonas sp.
GGGGAACTACTGGTTATGCCATTAATCCCGCTCGTGACCTCGCTCCCCGAGTTATGCATGCACTCTTACCCATTTCTAACAAAGGTAGCAGTGATTGGAGTTACTCTTGGATTCCTGTAGTCGGACCGATCGTGGGAGGAATAGTAGCTGGGGCGCTTTATACATTTTTATTGAATTAGTGCTCTATTAAGTACAAATTCTCGGCAGCCCCCATAGTAACTCGATCATTTTTTTTGCATTGCAAAAAGATCGTATAGCTACACTTAAGACGTTTACAAAGCTTTAGGGATTAACTAACAGCTTGAGAGCTATTAATTGAAGTTGCTTATTTCTCTCTTTCACCTCTTCTTTTTAGATACTGTGTGAGGTCGTTATCCAACTGGGCAAAGCGATGGTCAATAGGGTAAGAGTAACTTCTGACTAATTGCACCTCGCGATATAGAGGATGAGTGGTATTGATCAGATAATTGGTTCCGGTAGGAGCCGGAGCGGAAGGGACTCGTAGTAATAGATGTGTTTTTGCCTGATACCAAGCCGTTCCTAGGGATTGGGTCTGGCTATACGGGGAAGCACTACTCCATGCTGTAGGCAGCTCGGTTTTGTCTATGACCTGTGCGGAAGTATTCGGCACTTCTATTTCCATACAAAAAAACTCATTTCGCATGAACCCTCCTTTGCCCATACGATGAGCCACATTTTCCAGTAAGGCAATTTCAGCTGAGGCAGCCGTATAGATCACTAATTCCCCTCGCTGGTTCCATCGTCCAGGAAGGCCGGAAGCGTACAAATTACTAGAGTATCTTTTACTCACGATTCTGTAAACTAGCACTTTATCCTTAGGCGGCGTATCCTTGTTCTATACGTTCCAAACACTCTTCTACTAACCGAATGCCGGTGATACTGAAAAGAAACTTATTAGGTGGTTGCATTTCTAAAGCGGGCTGGGGTAATCCTAGCCAGCCTTTAAACTCATCAATACTACCAAAAAGGTGTTCTCCTCGATTGAACAGCCGAATAAGACTAAGTAGAATTTCTGCCTGTACAACCCCTATTTTCCTGCGTTTAGCTTTCAGGTTATCTATAGTTTTGGGGGTGACGTGAAGTAGACCAGCCATTACTTCTTTGCTTAACTGAGCATATTCCCGGAAAGAAGTGATGGCTTGAGCATCAACTCCATGTTGAGCTTGAGCTACCAATGAAAGATCATTTAATGGGATCGGTTGATTAGGTATAGAACTCATGCTTTAAGTATAGATACGAAATTTTACATTTTGGATATGTAAATATACGTAAGACCGTTATTATAAGTTAGCCACTGCAATATCTTTTGCCTACTTACTACCGAATAAGCAAAATGTAAACGATAACTAAGCTTTAGATTGTTTCGCTTACCAGCATGGCGGCCCCGAAGACTCCGGCGCTATCGCCTAATTTGGGGCGGAAAAACTGCGTGTCCAGCCGGTTATTAAATACGTACTTTTCAATAGCTTCTACCCCGTCAGTATAAAGCTCATCGATGTTACCAACTCCTCCTCCGAGTACAATTGCATCGGGATCAAGAATATTGATGACCACCGAAATAGCCAATCCGAAGAATTCGGTGAGCCGTTCAATGGTTTGCTTTGCTGCAGGATCATCACCGGATTGGGATCGTTGGTAGATTTCCCTGAGGTTTCGTTCTTCTCCTGTTTGCTGACGATAAAAGCGAGCCAGTGAGGGTCCGGCCAATACGGTTTCTACTACTCCGGTTCGTCCGGTGTAGGCTTCTCCGCCCGATTCGTCCAGAAAATTATGGCCCCACTCCCCAGCAA
>NZ_JBARYM010000266.1:0-4369 GCF_049647865.1 Tunicatimonas sp.
TTTCATACAGATATTATATTATTATAATTGTATTCAGAGTATATAATATTTGATATGAACAAATGCATAAAATGCAGTTGGTTAGTAGCGTTTCTACTACTCGTAAAGCTGCCTGGATACGGGCAAGAGAAATTTAGAGAAGGGTACATTGTAACACTCCAGCAGGATACGGTTTATGGGCTTATTGACTATAAGACTGTCTCAAAAAGTGCCAATAAGTGTAGCTTCAGAAAAGATAGAAACGCCAATGTCGTTACTTATACTCCTGATCAGATAATGGGATACCGCTTTACTTCCGGAAAATATTACGTATCAAAATTGGTAAAGATGAATGGCGGAACAGAGGAGCTGTTTCTAGAATACCTTATTGATGGTATCGCTGATATATACTTTTTCCGCGACGAAGCTGGAGACCACTACTACATTGAGAAAGAAGGCGAAGAGATTCTGCCGTTAGTTGTTGATGTAGTAGAGGTTGAGCGAGAAGGGAAAAGATACTTTAAACGGAAGGATGCGTATAAGCAAGTACTGAAATACACATTTTCTGATGCCTCTGGTCTATCTGACGAGATAAATAGTACTGATCTTAGACACGATGACCTCATCGAAATAGCAGAAAACTATCACAACCAAGTGTGTGATGAGTATGAATGCATCACTTACTCTAAGAGGCAATCTGTAGTGCAAACCCGCGTGGGACTACTAATTGGTGGCAGTGCTTCTGATATAACTTTTACGAATATGCTTTATGTTAGACCGGAGCTTTTAGCGAACCTGCCTACTAGCAACCATATCACGTTCGGTACCTTTCTAAGAATAAAGGATACGTTTATAGGTGAGCGCTTTTCCTTGCAATCTGAGCTATGGTACGGTAGAACACGCAACGGAAGACATTCTGCTGTCTTACTCATACCTTAAAACCCCAATTATGGTACGGTATTCCGCGATTCACCGAAAGATTCGCCCTACAATTGCAGTTGGCCCAACCGGAACTTTTCTGCTAGGTGTGCGGGCAAACCAAACTAGTTTAAACCAAAGAGAGTGGATGGAAGGGGGGCGCTTTCAACTAGGACTGGAAGGTGCGTTAGGAATAACCTACGCAATGACTGAGAGGAACAATCTACTCTTAGAAGCCCGTTACAATTTAAGTTACGGATCTCATCAAAATCTTTTTGCATCAGGGTCAGCCAATCAACAGGATAACTTTAGATCCAGAGCCACTACTTTCAGCATAATAACCGGCATTTCTTTCTAAACCATAATTTACTCCTAAAAAGCCTCGCCAATAAAAAAGTAAACCCCAGGCCCTTCTTCCGTAAAAGCAACATCCAGGCGGGTGAATATATCTTTGCTAGGAAAAATAAGGAAGCGGACTCCCGCTCCGCCCGCTACTACCCAGTCGCCCAAGTCAATTTCGCGCGGTGAGGGGGAAACACCTCCGGTGCTAACGAAGGCTGCAGCACCCCACCGTTTGCTGAACGGAAACGGCAAAAAGCGGTACTCGAGCTGAGTGGCCAACAGCGTTTTATCCCGATAACGACCCAGGTAGTAGCCTCGCATCATACTTTCGCCCCCCATTAGGGATAATTGGTTGAACGGGACTTCACCCCAGGTGCTGTTGGCTACAATTTGCGCGGACAGTACCTGACTCCGCGTGGTGGGGTAGAAGTAACGAGCATCCAGAAAGAACTGTGTAAACGGGAAGTCGCTACCCCAAGCGTTATCGTAGTGCAGAAAACCAGTTTCGCCGAAAAAGCCCTCGCGTACATTCAATACATTGTGCCGATTGTCATAAACCAAGCCTAGTCCAATCCCAAAGTTGGTGGATCCGTTACTGCCCCGTGGGAAGTCAATCGGTTCGTTCGTAAGCGTATTGAATTCCACACTGCTTAGTCGCTGGTAATCGAACCACGTACCCAAATACAAATCACCACCAATATTACGTAGCACTCGCTCCCTTAGAGCAATGCTGCCAGCATCTACCCGAGCAATCTCTTCTTCGGGGGTGTCTGGACCTATACCATAGTATAGCAACGGAAACTGCTGAAAACGCAGTCGTCCTAAAAAAAACCACTTACTTTGATCGGAGTAGAGTGCATGATCAATCCACAGACCGTACTGACTTTCTAGGGTTAAAAAAGAAAATGCATTAATCTCGCTTAGGCGGTTGCTGGTATCTTGCTTGGCGTAGTACACATAGAGAGCACTCACTCCAAACTCCCAACGGGTTTCGGGCGAATACGCCAGGGTAGGATAGGCGATAAACTTGGGTCGTTCGGAGGAAACCGTATCGTTAAACACACTATTGAAAACTCGCTTGGTGACATCCCATACTTGGGCCTGACTCTGAAGAGTAAATAGTGAAAAAAGTAGAATTAAGCAGTAGCGCATCGGAAAAATAAAGAGGATCTAGAGAATGAAAAGATACATACCCGTGTAGTAACGGAATTTCTTAGAAGAGGATATGGGCCATCGTTCAGAATATTATGTCTACTAAGCAAATCTTGGTGATTAACCTTTTTTGTCTGATTTTAAGTATGAACTAAAAAGATGATATTGCTAGTGAAGACTAAATTTTCAGCCCTCATGAAAGCAGCAATTCGGACACAATACGGCTCACCTAATGTTTTATCTGTCCAAGAGGTAGATCAACCCCAGCCGAATGATAACGAAATTTTAGTGCGCGTACAGGCTACTACCGTGAACCGTACTGACTGCGGGATGCTTAGCGGACGCCCGGCGATCATAAGACTATTCACCGGACTAACAAAACCGAAATTAGCCACTACCGGAACTGACTTTGCCGGAGAGGTGCAAGCAGTCGGAAACAGTGTTAGCCGCTTCAAGGTAGGCGATAAAGTATGGGGATTTAATGATAACGGGCTGCCAACGCACGCCGAATACTTAGCCATTGCGGAAGACCAACCGATCGCAATTATACCGGAGGAAGTTACCTACGAGCAAGCTGCCGCTAGCGCCGAGGGAGCGCACTATGCCTACAATTTTATCAATAAGGTTGATCTTCAGGCGGGTAGTAAGGTAATGCTCAACGGTGCTACCGGAGCAATTGGCTCGGCGGCGTTACAGTTTTTGAAGTACACTGAGGCTTATGTGACCGCTACGGCTAATACCAAAAACGTAGACCTTATAAAATCACTGGGAGCAGATCGAGTGATTAATTACGAGCAAGAAGACTTCACGCAGGATGATGAGAAGTATGATTTCGTATTTGATGCGGTAGGCAAAAGCACTTTTGGCCGGTGTCGATCATTACTTAAACTGGGAGGAATTTATATTTCATCGGAGTTAGGACCCGGAGCACAAAACCCGTTTTTAGCATTAGTCACTCCGTTGATGGGTGGCAAAAAAGTAAAGTTTCCAGTGCCGCTCAATATTCCAAGAAGTCTTAACTTCATTAGCGAACTACTTGAGGCTAATAAGTTTCGCCCGATAATTGATCGTACTTATTCATTAGACCAGATTCAGGAAGCCTTCCGCTACGTAGCTTCCGGGCAAAAAACCGGAAACGTAGTCATCTCACTACCGAATTAGCGTGATGCATTATGGTTAAATTGTTCTTTTTATTTCTGTTCGGTGGATTCCTTCTTTCGCTTACTGCGTTGGGGCAAAAGAACTATGTTCCTGGCTACGTAGTACTTACTTCGGGCGATACGCTTCGGGGGCAGGTAATGGATCGGCGGGAAACCTTTATCGGTACCGAACTGCTTACCAAGATTCGTTTCAAACCGGAAAGGGGCGGCATACGACGAAAATATCGAGCTAAGAAGCTGTTAGCTTATCAAGTGGGTAATAGTGTATACGAGCGGTACTACGTTCGTTCAAAAGGCATCAGCCTGCTGGATGCGTACTACGAGATTGTCCCAAACGATGGGGCGCAGGTTTTCTTACGAGTAGTTAGCCGAGGTAAACTCACTCACTACCAGTGGGAATGGATTGACGAAGATAACGACACGATAGACGCTGCGGACTACTTTCGTAAAGGGAACGAACCCTTACTGGTGAGAGCTACCCAGGGAGTATTTGGATTGAAGCGTAAGAATCTCGTAAAGTACTTTTGGGACTGCCCTAGCTTACAAGAAAAGATTCAGCAGAAAGTATTTAAATATTCTTTTGAAGTGGCGGATTACTATAATCAGAACTGCTTGTAATTATTTTAGTTTAGTTATTTGGTCTATTCAACCTTTTTTAACAGGAACAACTTTAAATTCATATTCAAGAGGCCTATTTCCATTTTGTTCCCATGTATGATAGAAGGATTTAAACTCCTCAATGAAAGCTGTAGTTTCTTGCTTACTCAGAAACTTCTTAAAACCATCTTCCGAACCGAAGAGGCTTCCTAATAGTGCGT
>NZ_JBARYM010000267.1:0-2328 GCF_049647865.1 Tunicatimonas sp.
CGCGCTAATTCTGAATGAATACCAGGATATTCATTTGGATGCGGGTGGTAAGCCTCACTGGGGGAAAATTACCAATCGACTAGAGGGCCGCACCGAACTGATTCGGAGCTGGTACCCAAAATTTGAAATCTGGCGACAGGTAATGTTGCGCTTTAATCCTAACCGAACTTTCTTAAACGGCTTTGCCGAACGTATGCGATTAGATGAACCTTGAGCGTACTAAAAGTTTATTATTTTTGTAGTATGGCATTAATACTGTAACTGATAATGAACGATTGACAGTCTCAGATTATATTATTGGCATACACTCTATTGCCTTTAAATTCTTAGAAGCTGTTTCAGTTAGAAATTTCGAGGGAAAAATTGAGATGAATTCAGACATATCGAGGCATTTTTGAGGAGAATAGCAGCACTATTTGACGAAAAAATAACGATGAGATGGTTCAATTTCGGCCATTTTTGACCGAAAGAATTAATTAAAACAGCTTCTTAGGAAGTTGATCGCATTTGAACATGGCAAAAGCGGTACCAGACACCAATAGCAAGAATGTGGGCAAAAAATCCTCTTGGAAGAAGACTACCACCATCATTTGGTTTGCTGTAGTAGGCATTATTATTGGATTAGCTGCTTACGTATGGACCTTAAGAAATAGCGAAGAAGCTCAACAAGTACGTAGGCTAAAGCAGGAGTTAGACTCCATTTCCAACCGAAGCTATCAGCTACAACATAAAATTGATAGTTTGAATCGATTAGATGTAGCGGAAGATATAAATTAGTAAAAGACTCAACTTCAATTCTTTGTGATAGTGTAGTGCTGCCCTCATCTCAACAGCAGACTGTCTAGTGCTAGGAGCACTAAACAACTGGTGGTATCAACTCAAACCAAAAGATCAAGATCGCAATTAGTAGCCGTTCAATAATCAGATTATACCAAAATAATGAAATATAATTTTAACGAAAGAATGTATGTTTACCCCATCCTAGCCGATGATAAACTGCTTAATGGCGACCCAATCTAAAAACCCTAAATACCAACCTTAAATTTGCGATGCACAAAGTAATATTCAAGTTGATTCAACCTAGCTCTATGAAATACAATGTCAAATTTTTAGTTACGGTATTTCTATTAGGAGTGGGGTTTGATGTTTCTGCCCAAAATAACTCGTCTGATGCATACCCATCTATCAGCGGTATCTATCCACATCTGGCGTATTACAACAACGAAGGGGAATGTGGCACCGGGGCGGTAGTACCTTGGGCTGGTCGGCTATGGGTAGTTACTTACGGTCCTCATCTCCCCAATGGTTCGTCCGACAAGCTATACGAGATTACCCCTGACTTGCAGCAAATTATTCGTCCTGAAAGTACAGGAGGTACTCCTGCTAACCGTCTAATCCATCGGGAAAGTAACCAACTATTTATTGGTCCATACGCTATCAATGCGAATCGCCAAGTGCGGGTGATCCCCTACAATAAAGCCCCCGGACGCTATACCGGAACTGCCCGGCACCTTTCCCAACCGGAAGAAATGGTCTACGTGGGCACTATGGAAGAAGGCTTCTACGAAGTAAATGTTAATACGCTAGGCACCAAAATGTTGTATCAAGACGGACACGTAAAGCCTGACAACAAGTACGACCTTTCGGAAAATAATCAGGACCTACTGTCAGGAGCTCACGGCAAAGCGCTTTATTCAGGCCAAGGCGTGATGGTCTACTCTAACAACGGCGAAGCCTCACCCGAAGCCCGCACCCAGTTTGATATTGAGTCGGGCGTATTAGCTGAGTGGGATGGTGAAAATTGGAGTGAAGTACGTCGCAACCAGTTTGTGGAAGTCACCGGACCGGGTGGTATTTATGGCAACGAGAATCCCGAAACTGACCCGATATGGGCTACCGGTTGGGATCATAAGTCCGTACTAATAGGTGTGCGGGATGCCCAAACAGGCTGGTCATTTTATCGGCTGCCCAAAGCCAGCCACAGCTACGATGGTGCCCACGGCTGGAATACCGAGTGGCCCCGCATTCGAGATATTGGCACACCCGATCAAGCGGACTACCTGATGACGATGCACGGCATGTTCTGGCGGTTTCCGGCTGGCTTCACTGCTCAGCAGTCGGTTGGTATTCGCCCTCGCTCGGCGTATTTGAAAGTCATTGGCGACTACACTCGCTGGAACGACCGGCTGGTGTTTGGCTGTGATGATTCAGCTAAAAAGGAGTTCCTCAATAAGCGAAGTGTAAAAGGTGACATTGAAGGTCCCGGCCAGTCTAATTCCAACCTGTGGTTTGCCGACTTAAACATACCCGATAAGCTAGGTCCTAACA
>NZ_JBARYM010000268.1:0-12440 GCF_049647865.1 Tunicatimonas sp.
TGCTGGATTCTTACAGCGACCAATTGCTGGATGTGGGGCATCGGTTGTACCAGCAGCGAGCTGACTTCCTTCAGACGTTTATCCCCCACTTTAGTAGCCACTACAATAATCTTTCCGGAAAGAAAGAGGAGGTAGGCATACGGTATACCGCTCATTTTGCCGAAAGCGAATACCGCTCGGTTTTTTATAAAGCTTACCGAAAAGATTTAGCACTCCAGCGCACCACCCAAGGAGTTCATCGCGATGATTACGAGTTTCGGATTGATGACTTTCCGATTAAACGCTACGGATCGCAGGGGCAACAAAAATCCTTCGTTATTGCCCTCAAGCTGGCGCAATTTGACGTACTGCGAGACGAAAAACAGCTTAAGCCTATTTTGCTGTTAGATGATATTTTTGATAAGCTCGATGACTTTCGCATTGGTAAGCTGACGGAAATGGTCGTGCAGCAGTCGTTTGGCCAACTGTTTGTTACTGATGCCCGTCCCGAGCGCACTCGCAGCATTTTTGGCACTATAGCAGGTGAGAAAAAGTATTTTACCGTTCAGAAAGGTGAAATCACTGAAACTTTAGTGGAAGGCGAAGAAGATCAACCAGACTATCACCAGAATGGGCAGCAGGATCGGCAGCGAGAACCGAATAATGTAGCCGAAGAATGAGGGCATCCGAATACCTACCTGCTCAGCAATAGATTTTACCATAAAATTGGGCCCGTTGCCAATGTAGCTCATGGCTCCGAAGAATACGGCAGCTACTGAAATAGCCGTTAAGTACATAATACTATCGGGGTACGCACCCTGAGAGAATGCTAAAACATCCTGCGAATCATTTACATTCGCTCCTACCGAAGCCATAGCGGCCGCCAGGAAGTTCAGGTAAGTAGGTGCATTATCCAGAAATCCCGATAAAATTCCCGTACCCCAGTACAGAGTATTGTGGGTAATTAACTCCCGACCCGTTTCTGATTTAGCAAAATCACCTACCAGTTCTAAGGCCGGCATCATTGTACCGAAAATACCAATAAAGATAAAGGCGACCTCTCGGATGGGTTCAAAACTGAATTCGTTTCCTTTAATCGCTTCCTTCTTAGCCAAGCGGAATGAGAGGAAGGCTACCGCAAACATGATGAGTTCTCGTACGAAGGAAAAGCGAGTTCCGTGGTAGTTAATATGAGGTAGCCATTCTACTTTGTTAGGATCAATAAATACTGCTCCGATAACTACGGCTAACCATAGAAAATTTCGTTTTCCTACAATAGTAATTTTACCGGAGTGCGATTCCGGCTCGTCTTCTCCATTAATGACCGAACTGTTTCGCCTATCTAGTATAAAGAATATTGCTACCAGCACAGCTAATACAAACACCCACTGAATAACTACGTGGGAAATCGTCCAGAAGAATGGAACGCCCCGTAAGAAGCCTAAAAACAAAGGTGGGTCGCCAATAGGAGTGAGTGAACCACCTACATTGCTCACCATAAAGATGAAGAAGATAATATGATACGAACGAATCCGATGTTGGTTAAGTCGAATGTAAGGACGAATTAGTAACATGGAGGCCCCGGTAGTGCCAATGAGATTTGATATTGCCGAGCCGATTAGCAGAATAGCTGAGTTCATTATGGGAGTGGCCTTCCGATCAATTTTTATTAAAATACCACCGGATGCAATAAATAAGGAGGAGAGCAGGGCGATAAATTGCAGATACTCAAACAGGGCGTGAACCGGCTCACCCGCATTCCCCAATACAAAAATATAGTAGGACATAACAATTACTGCCAGTAGCACCGCTAAAATGGGGTAGTTTTTATGCCAGAAATGCTCGTAGAACAATGGTCCGGTAGCGATCATAAGCAGCAATAGTACAAATGGGATTACTGTCCAGGCAGGAGCGGCAATATGCTCTTCCCCGTGCCCCTCGGCGTGTTCCTCGCCTTCTTCGTGCTGAGCTTCGGGGGCGGTTATATGGTCTTGCCCTTGCTGTTCCTCTTCTTGGTGCTGTACAAGTTGAACCGGAATTTCCTGATGTTGAGCGGTAGAGTAGGTAGGGGTATAAACCGAACAGAGTAATATTAATAGTATAGCACTAAGTACCGATCGCTTCATTGAGTAAGGTTAGTTATCTTCGGAAGATGGTTTAGCTCAGGTAGAAAATAGCAGAAAATAATCTTGCTACTTCAATCTATTAGCTATCATCTATGTTGTGTCTAAAAAGTAGATAGTCTTACTATTTCGGGGGAATTCCCTAGAAATAGATGCAAGCAAATTACCAAAGTAAGCGAGAAACACCAACAGATTAGAACAATTTCATGAACTTAGCCATTGATATTGGTAATACTTACGTGAAAGCGGGGTGGTTTGAGAATAGTCAGCTAGTGGACATTCAGCCTAAAACCAGCTTAGAAAAATTATCTTCTCAAATCAGCCGTAATCGCCCTGAGCAAGTAATTGTGTCTTCAGTTTCTGCTCACACTCAACCGCTTCGCGAGCTTGTGCCCGGTAGTACCCGGTTCGTTATATTAGATAGCAGCACTCCCCTACCCTTTCGCAATAGTTACCACTCTCCCACTACGCTAGGTACCGATCGTATTGCTGCTGTGGCTGGTGCCTACGAGCGGTTCCCTAATCGAAATTTACTGGTGATTGATGCGGGCACTTGCGTTACCTACGATTTGCTAACTGATAAAGGTTATTATCTGGGCGGAAGCATTTCTCCCGGTTTACGGATGCGCTGGCAAGCGATGCACACTTTTACGGCTCGTCTGCCGTTAGTATCCGTAGAATCACCCGAAGAAAGCAGCAATATTTCCTTTATTGGCCAGAATACCGAAGCCGGCCTAAAAAGTGGAGGGTTGATAGGGATGGCTGCGGAAATTGATCAAATAATTCGGAGGTATGCCGACAAATTTGCAGCTTTGCAAGTCGTAACCTGCGGTGGTGATATAAAGTTTCTTCATCCGTGGCTCTTTTCGGACCATACCTATGTTCCAGAACTAGTATTGATAGGATTAAACAGTATAGTACAATATGAAAGTTTGTAGTATTCTCCCAAAGGCTTTTCTGCTAATGGGATTGTTAGGCTTGGCGGTTTCGGCCCAGGCGCAAATAGGCGTTTCTCCTTATTCATCGCAGGGGCTAGGAAATATGATTCGTCCTACGTTGGTGCATAACCAAGGAATGGGCGGTATTGGTATTGGCAGTGGTAATGCCCTATTCATCAACTACGCAAACCCTTCTTTTCTGTATAAGAATAACCTTTCATCGTTTGATATAGCGTTTAGCGTAGAGCAAAACAATATGCAGCGCGAAGAAGAAAGTATTAGTCGCACGAGCGGCGGGCTACGCTACGGAGTGTTTTCGTTTCCAATAATTCCTAATCGGTGGACTGTGAGTTTGGGAGTGGCCCCGTTTAGCGTGGTGGACTACCGAATTGAAGAAACCCTTACCATTAGTGGTACTTCCAACGCGGGCATTCAAATAATTGATGGTGACGGGGGGCTTAATGTCGCTTCTTTCGCCACCGGATTACGGGTAGTAGGTAATTTAGGACTTGGTTTACGAGTAAGCTATTTATTTGGTCCCATTACCGAAACCAGAACCGTCTTGGTTAATGGGCTCTTAGCTCAGCGTACCGAACTGGAAGATCAGATTTACTACTCTGATCTTCTTTTTGAGCCGAGCATCTCGTACGGAATCAAACTGGGCAGTCAAACTCTACTGAATCTAGGAGCCACGTTTCAGCCCGAAATGCAGATACGGGCCACCCGCGAAGTAACCCTTAGCTCCATTGCCCCCACCTCGCCCGTTGCGCGAAGTGAACGTCTTGACTCATTGTCGGTACAACGCGGTGTTACGCTACCCTCCCGGCTAGGAGTAGGAATTTCTGTAGAGAAGTCATTAAAGTATCTAATAGGTGTAGATTTTTTGACTCAACCCTGGGAAGATTATCAGTCATTTAGTGGTAGCAACGACGGAATGCGTAATAGTTATGAACTCTTGGTAGGCGGGCAAATAATTCCGAACATTACTTCAATAAATAGCTACCTAGCCCGGATGGCCTATCGGGTTGGTTTCTTTTACCGTAATACTCCTTTTGCGGTAGAAAACCGTCAAATTACCGATTTTGGTCTAAATATAGGTTTTTCCTTACCCATGAGTAATCTTTCTAGCACCAATATTTCGCTGGAAGCAGGCCGACGCGGCACAACGGACGGGGGATTAATTCGCGAGGATTATTTTAAAATTTCAGCCGGCATTACATTTAATGACCGCTGGTTTATTCGCCGAAAGTTTAACTAATATTTTTCGTTGTAGCCTATCAACATTTTGGCATACAAGTAGTTACATTCTCGCCATATTTGTAGTTCAAATATAATCTTGGTATCAAACTTGTTTATCTTTAGGCAAGTTGGGAGTAGTTCATCGGCGAATTTGTTCCCCACATTCTTCTATATTCTACGATGATTGTATTATATTTACGTTTCCTTTAAAGAATAAAGCTTACATTATCATATTTGTAACAAATTGGAATTGTTTTTGAATCAAGCATTATTCAGTACGTATTATAGAATTTTAATAAATAGTTTAACCAAAAAGAATATCATGAAATACAGAGCTTACTCTACTGCTTTTTGGTCGGTATTGTTTCTACTCATTACGACCTCCGGATTGAAGGCCCAAAATTTTAATTGGCCTGAAGATAAATCAACTGCGCAAACCAATTATGTGCTATACACTGATGCTAAAAAGCAAAAAAACTACGAAGGTGCGGTAGAGCCTCTCACCTGGCTCCACGAAAACGCTCCTGATCTTAATCCTAAGATATACGTAGATGGAGCTACTATCTACGAAGAATTGGCTGGCAAAGAATCGGACGCTACTAAGAAAGAGGAATATATTACTAAAGCGCTAGAGATGTTTGATCTGCGCTTACAGTACTTTGATAAAGAGAATGCAGCCGATATTGCTAATCGTAAAGCAAATACTGCCTTTAAGCTACTCTATAAGGAGCCCAGCGAGTACGGCAAATTAATGGAGCTGTTCTCAGGTGCAATGGAAAAAAGCGATGACGTGTTAGTTTATTATAACATTGTTCCTTTTATGTCGGTACTAAAGAACCAGTACGAAAAAGGCGAAATTAATGACGAGCAAATGCTTGACTACTACGATCGTTTAGGGCAAATGATCGAGAAACAGGTCGCTGCTGGCGGAAAAAGTGCTAGTAAGTACGCTCAAGCGGGTGAGAATATAGACAGTATATTTGCGGGATTCTTTACTATGAGCTGCGATCAGATCCAACAGAAGCTGATGCCTAAGTTGGAGCAAAACCCTAGTGATGTAGATTTAGCTAAACGCGTTATCTCATTATCACTGGCCTCTTCTTGCACCGATCAGGATTTCTTTATGCAGGCCGCCGAAACGTTATTTGACAATGGCGAAGAAGACCCTGGCTTAGCTAAGGCATTAGGAACCCGGGCGATGGTTGCCGAGGATTACGAAAAAGCCAAAGAGTGGTTTAATAAAGCCATAGAGATTTCTTCCAGTGATGAACAAAAAGCTGACATTACAATGGACTTGGGAACGATTGCACTTAAGGAAGGACAGAAGTCCACCGCCCGCAAGTATCTTTTGCAAGCAGCCAACATGGATAGTGAGTTATCTACAAAAGCTTATTCAACTATTGGTGGAATGTACATGCAAAGCTACGAACAGTGCAAGGGCGGACAAGATATAGTGGAAGATCGCGCGGTTTTTATCGCCGCTTACGAGATGTACCGCAAGGCTGGTAATACATCAGCCATGGCCAATGCTAAGGAGCAGTTCCCCTCTAAGGAAGAAGTATTTACTTATAACAAAGAAGTAGGCGACCAAATTGCGGTTGGCTGCTGGGTGGGTGAAACCGTAACCATTCGGACCCGAGACTAAATAGTTATCCCTAAAGCTTAAGCCATTTCTTGTGAGCAGAAAACTGCAACAGGAAATGGCTTTTTTTCGTCAAGAGAGATAGTAAGAATCTAGTATCGTATGTTGTTTATGAGTAAGCAATGTTGTATTCTGTTATTTATTGTAGCCGGCTTGTTCGGAGCATGTGACGACGAGGGGCAGAGTGCCGAAGATTTCAAGGAGTACGAGGGCCCGGTGATGGAAGCAACCAATACTGAGATTCTCTACAGCGACTCCGCTCAAGTGCGCATCAAGTTAGAAGCTCAACGGCAGCTGCAATACGGCAACGAGGATATGGATTTCCCCGAAGGTATTTATATTGAATTCTTTAACGAGGAGGGAGTAAAAAGCACATCTATTAAGGCAAACAAGGGTTATTATAGTAAAGAGGAAAACAAATACACCGCAACAGGCGAAGTAGTGGTAAAGAATTTGGAAACCGGAGAAAAGTTAGAAACTGAGCTATTGCACTGGGAAAAAGATAAACACAGTATCAATACTGATCGGTACGTAGAAATTGAGTCAGACGGTGAACTATTGATGGGCGAAGGGTTGGAAGCAAAAGAGGATTTTTCTTCGTATGAGATTCTCAAACCTACCGGTATTTTTTCATTAGAATAGTATGAAATTAGTTGATACGAAACTGGTTGATTATATCATTTTTTCGCTTTGTGTCGGAGTATTTATCATTGGAGTATACGAAACCATGACGGTCGGTCTAAGCTACTCGTATTGGCTTTTTATGGTTTCGGTAGGCTTATTACTCTGGTACAATTTCCGCCGACGTAAATGATGAATAGTTAGCGGTGAGCAAATGAGCAACAAATAAAAACAAAGGATAAAATACTGTGGACTATAGACTGATAGCAATTTAGTGCTTTGTTTCCCTTTAACTAATAACTACCAACCACCTAACCAGTCATCCCATAAAAAATAAATGGACATTCTAATTATCGTAGTTATTTGTCTGCTATTCTCAGCTTTCTTCTCTGGAATTGAGATTGCTTTTATATCGGCTGACAAACTTCGTATAGAGTTAGCTGGGCAAAAAGGTTCTCTTTCCGGACGAATCCTTTCTTATTTCACCCAATACCCTACTCGCTTCATTGGAACTACGCTAGTTGGCAATAATCTGGCCTTGGTGCTTTACTCGTTTTTTATAGCTACGTTTTTAGAACCCCTGCTCGTAAACCATATTCCGGAAGTAATTAATAACGATGTAGTGGTTCTGCTCATCCAGACTATCATTGCCACACTAATTGTGCTGATTGTGGCTGAGTTTACACCTAAAAGTGTGTTCTTGATTGATCCTAACGGCCTTTTATTGTTATTAACTCTTCCATTCACGCTCGTTTACGGCTTACTCTATTTCCCGGTCTGGATTATTGATAAAGTATCGCAGTGGGTTATTATTCACGTGCTAGGTTTTGAGTATCGTAATGACAAGCCCGTGTTTGGACTGACAGATTTGAATAATTACGTAAAAAACACACTGAGCGAAGCGTTGCGGGAAGAGCAAACCGACGAAAACGGCCATAAAATTAACACTAAGATTTTTACTAATGCGCTTGAGTTTAAAACGGTAAAAGTACGGGAATGTCTCATTCCTCGTACAGAAGTAGTAGCTGTTGACATAGAAGACGAAATAGAAGAACTAAAGGAAGCGTTTATTGAAAGCGGTCATTCTAAAATACTGGTTTATAAAGAAACTATTGATAACGTTATTGGCTACTGCCATTCTTTGGAGCTCTTTAAAAAACCTACCACTATTCAGCAAATTTTAACTCCCATTATTATTGTACCCGAAACAATTCCGGCTAATGAGTTGATGATTCAGTTTATTACGGAGCATAAAAGTTTGGCTTTGGTAGTAGATGAGTTTGGCGGAACTGCTGGCATTGTGAGTATGGAAGATATTATTGAAGAGATTTTCGGCGAAATTCAGGATGAGCATGACGATGAAGACTGGGTAGAACTTAAAATTGACGAAGAAAACTATTTAATTAGTGCCCGACACGAGATAGACTACCTTAATGATAAATACGATTGGAATATTCCGGAAGGGGATTATGATACCTTGGGCGGGCATATACTTAGCCTCACCGGCAAGATACCCGAGAAGGGAGATATAGTCACAACAGAAACTTATACGTTTACAGTCATGTCCATGAGCGATAACCGTATCGATAATGTGAAAGTAACGATGCCCCCCCAAGAAGCCTCTAAACAATAAACTATTCTGCGCGTGTTTTTGCTTAATTAATGTTCAGTTCTAAACTTGCAGAAATACCGTTTGTAAATTTTACCGGGAAATTAATTGAAATTTTTATCTTTGCGGTTCGTTTTGAAAAAATGAGTTACGAATGAATAATATATTTGCTTGCGATGTTATTACTCATTAACTATTCGTCATTGTCAGTACATCAAATAGAAAGATAAGACAGACCATAACACAGTAGAAAATATGTCATTGATTGGAAAGATTCGGGAAAAAACAGCTCTTATTGTTGGCGCAGTCGCAATAGGCCTTACCATGTTTGTAGTAGGTGGCGACCTGCTTAGCGGTTCGGGTGGTCAGATTCTGGGTGGCCCTGATACCACCGTAGGCGAGATTGCCGGACAGGAAGTTTCACAGGATGAGTACCTACAGGAAATTAACGAGCAGAAGGCGAATTTTGCCCTACGTACGCAACGCCAGCCTTCTGAGCAAGAAATGACTTCAATTCGTCAGCAGGCTTGGAATAAACTTATTGCCGAAAAAGCATTTGGTCAGCAGTTTAAGAAATTAGGCATTACCGTTTCCGAGCGAGAGCTCATCGACATGGTGCAGGGCAACAACATTGATCCGGGCATCCGCCAGTCATTTACTGACCCTAATACTGGTGAGTTCGACCGCAACCAACTGCTAAACTATCTTCAGGCATTGCCTCAACTACAACCTGATCAGCAGATATCGTGGCAACTCTATGAGCAGAACCTTCGCGATGCCCGCGAGCGGTTGAAGTATGATAACTTACTTATTGCTGGGAATTACGTAACCCAAGAGGAGGCGAAACGCCACTACCAAGCAGAGAATAAAGTAGCTGAAGTAGAGTATTTATACGTTCCGTACTACGCCGTAGGTGATTCAGCAGTTAGCGTGACTGATGCTGAGTTGCAGAGTTATTTGGATAAGCATCAGGAAGAATATGAAGTAGAAGAAAATCGAGCTATACAATTTGTTCGCTTTCCTATTGTACCATCGGAGATTGACACCGAAGATTTCACGGCTGAGCTAGATGAGCTTAAGCTTGATTTTACTGAAGCGACGAATGATTCAACATTCGCAGTAATTCAATCCGATCCGATTAGCGGCGGTGCTCCCTACCAATCTTTTAATATAGGAAATTTGCCTACCCCTTTGGCCGACAGTGCTTCTAACCTTACTGAAGGAAGCGTATATGGTCCGTTTAACCAAGGTGATGCTTATACTCTTTATAAAGTAGATGAGGTGTACGAAGATACTGTCTCTTACGCTCGAGCTAGTCATATTTTAATTAAAACCGATGATTCTCGCACTGAAGCCGAAGCCCGTAGCGAAGCGCAGGATTTGCTTAACCAATTACGTAACGGGGCAAACTTTGCCGAACTGGCCCGCGAACATAGCGAAGATGGTTCTTCGGCTCAAGGTGGTGACTTAGGTTGGTTCTCAGAGGGCCAAATGGTGACTCCTTTTGAAGATGCAGTGTTCGGCCAGAGTGAAACTGGGTTGATCCCTCGATTGATTAAAACTGATTATGGCTTCCACATTATTACAGTATCGGAAGCTTCTACCAACCAAGCGTATAAAGTAGCTGTAGTAGAACGAGAATTATACCCTAGTGATCAAACCCGGGATGAAGCTTTCCGTGAGGCAGATCTATTTGCTAGTGAAATCGACGGAATAAATAGCTTCACCAGTCGGGCTGACCAAGATTCTTTGGATGTGCGCGAGGCTGAGAATATCCAAAAAAATGCGCAGACTGTTACTGGGCTAACTGATGCTCGCCAAGTGGTACAATGGGCGTTTAGAGATGCTTCGGTTGGTGATATTTCTGAGGTATTTGAACTGCCAGATGCTTATGTGGTAGCAGTACTAACCGGAGCAGCCGAAGAAGGTTCTGCCAAATTAGCCGATGTGCGCCCCGAGGTTGAAGCGAAAGTAAAAGCCAAAAAGAAAGGTGAAGTGATTGTGGAAAAACTTAACGGGCTTTCGGGTAGCCTGCAAGAAATTGCGAATGCTTACGGAACTGACGCCAATGTGTACTCTAGTAGCGACCTGAAGTTGAGTACCAATACTCTACCCAATGTTGGCTTTGCTCCAGAGGCAATAGGCAGGGCATTTGCTATGGAATCTGGCCAGGTATCAGAACCAATCACTACTGAAAACGGTGTAGTAATTATTAAGCTAGATGCCCTGACTGATGCCCCTGAAATTGCGGATTACGCTACGTATAAAGATCAGCTTCAGCAGCAACGTGGTTCTCGAGTAGCTTTTAATATTGCAGAAGCCGTAGAAGAGTCCGCTGATATTGAGGACGAACGGTACAAGTTTTATTGATTTTGAGGGCAATTATTTTCAGAAGCGAAAGAGTTTTCTCCTTTCGCTTTTTTTATGAGTCTGAAAGTGAAACCTTTTGTTCATGCTTCTTAACACGAGTAGTCCTTAATACGACAGGCGGTTCAATTAAGTGAGCTTTAGGCAACTGGCCACTAAAAGCAAACTTGCCTTTTCTTTCCCAGTTCTTATTCACCCGCTTTATGCCAATAGAATACAGCGTTAGCTGAGTTGGAGTCAAATGGAATCGCAAGAAGTTCTTGTAACCTTCTTCGTGCAGTGCCGAAAATGACTCATTATCGTGAATACCTAATACTAAATTACTTGCCAATAAATACAAGCCTACCAGTATTCCACCGCAGATACTACCAATCACCATCATTTCAATCGCGAACAGCACTACCTGAGTAACGCTAATCACTTCTAATTCCAGGTAGCGCAAATTTATGGTAGCAAAGCCCCAAATCAATATACTACAAACTACCAAGTGTAGTCCTCCGTGTAAAAATCCTATTATCCAGGTGTACTTAGACTTTCCGGCGTTTTCGTCGGCAAACCAGGTAAAACTGGCCACTAAAAAAATTCCCAAAATAAAAGCAAGTGGACTACGAATCAGTACGTGGAAAAATGTATCAAACGCTGACCACAGTCCACTGGTCTCACCTAATTGTTCTAGTAGTGAAGCAACTCCCCGGCTAGCATCAGTTTCCAATACCCAAGTAAGCAGCAGATAATATACGCCCAGAAAAAACGAAAAACTTGGATTCAAATAGGGAAATAGTATGTTTTTAAAACCTAACTTTCGGGAAGTTTCTTTGTCGGGATAAACGGCTTTCAAATCTAAATCTTCGTCTTCTACCTTGCGAAGATGATTATTGAGGTTGTGGGTAGGGTGTAGAAACGCTCCGCCACCCCCCGCCGTAATTCGCTGCATAGTTTCCTTTCCATCTTCCATCTTAGCGTAACGCGCGTAATGGTGCAAATCGCCCGACAGCGTAGCCACTAATTCCAACTGATTGTCCAGTATGAATCGCTGCTCAAAGAAGCGCAGTCGCTCATAAGAATCCTCCAGCCGGTAGCGATCCTTAAATACCCAACTGGGTTCGGCGGTGCAAAGAATAACGCTATCACCCGGTTGCATATATCGATCTACAATATCTGAGAAATAGCTTTTCTGAGGCTGGTCAATATCAGAATTAAGCTGAATATCAATACCCCAAATCCAGTAACGATGAGGTAGTTGAATAGCCCAGTAGCTCCGTTTCTGATGCGTTTGCCAGGCCCCGATAAAACGCTCTTGACAAAAAACCTTCAAAAAATTAGTTAACCCATCGTACCAGTCGTGATTCCCCGGAATAGCAAACAGGGCTGGACTAGATTGATCATCACAGCGCGACAGGGCCGATTGGTATGGACCTTTCAAGCGGTTTTCGTACTCGTGCATTTCGGGGGTAGGGTACACTTGGTCACCGCCCATTACCAAAATGCGACCACGCTGAGTAACTTCTGGACTAAAGGTTAGTTGCGGCTGAGCTAACAGCTTGGCTACTGAATACGTAGCACTAAACCCGTCGCCTACGTCAGCTACGTAGTCAAACCATAGCTCATCACCTTCACTAAAGTCATAGCGATCAGTACCGCTAAGGGCTGCCTGAACTTCCCGACGGTCAGAGTAATTACCGAAAATGTAAGACAGTAGCGCCTTCAGTCCGGTAAAGATTAATTGCTTTACCTGGTACCAACCTACCATTTTCTGAGGATCAAATTGCATAGTGTGTACTTCTACCTAGTTAACGCTTCTCATAAGTGCGAAGTTGATTCATCATTTAATCTTCTACAACTGTAATGAGTGAATATATTACCCTCACTCAATCATTCTGCAATTTTATTATTCTTCCACCACTATATCCTTTAACCTTTCA
>NZ_JBARYM010000269.1:0-4607 GCF_049647865.1 Tunicatimonas sp.
GTCTTAATAACTTCACCTATCCAGAAAATTAGAATTGGAATACCAACTAAAGTTAAGGCATTAGATGCCCAAGTCCATAGGGAAATTATTACAATTTTATCTGCTAGTTCGTAGATCAAAACGATTACAAAGACTGTTACTTTCAATGTTATTTCGGTTACCAAAAGAGTAATTAAATTAGGTTATTCAATGATTAATAATTATCACTAATAAGTAAAGATTCTATAACCTAATAATATCAACTGTCATGCTTTAATGGCTTTGAGTGTCTCTTATTTGAGAATAATTGCAGTTAAAGAATTTCATCTGTATATACTGTATAGTCAAAAAATGATCTAAGTTACCGCGAATTTCCTCAATTATACTGCACATAATGATCCCATTTGGCTAAAACGGCCTGAAAGTCTTCGGGTAATTCTGAGTCAAAAAATAGCTGCTCTTTGGTAACCGGATGCTCAAAGCCAAGTGATTTGGCGTGAAGAGATTGGCGGGGCATAAGCTTAAAGCAGTTATCCACGAACTGTTTGTACTTCGTAAACTTCGTGCCTTTCCGAATCTCGCTTCCTCCGTACAAAGCATCGTTAAACAACGGATGGCCCAAATACTTCATATGCGCCCGAATCTGGTGGGTGCGACCGGTTTCCAGTTGGCACTGGAGTAACGAAACGTAGCGCAGCGTGCGAAGTACCTTGTAGTGGGTAATGGCATTTCTCCCCACATCGCCCTTCGGAAAAGCCGCCGTTACCCGCCGATCTTTCAGGCTACGGCCTAGGTGAACATCAATGGTGCCCTGTGGTTCTTCCGGTTCGCCCCAGACGAGTGCCAGATAGGTGCGCTCAATGCTATGGTGGAAAAACTGTTTAGCTAATCCAGTCATGGCTTGCTCGGTTTTGGCGATAACGAGTAAGCCTGAGGTATCTTTATCAATGCGATGTACCAAACCCGGACGGCCCTCGTTGCCCTGCATGTGGGGCAGTTGCTGAAAATGATACACCAGCGCATTCACTAGCGTGCCCGACCAATTTTGGTAGGCCGGATGCACCACCATCCCGGCGGGTTTATTAACCACGAGCAGATAGTCATCTTCGTACACAATGTTCAGCGGAATATCTTCGGGATGCACATCGGTGTCGCGGGGTGGGGTGGGCAGTGAAACTACAATCTCATCGTCGGGGCGAACTTTGTAATTGGACTTGACCGGCTGTTCATTCACCAGCACATAACCTTCCTTAATGGCTGCCTGCACTTTAGAACGAGTTACGTTGGGTAAAAAAGTAATTAAGTATTTATCGAGTCGCAGTAATTCCTGATTGGGCGATGCCACCAGACGATGGTGCTCAAATAACTCTTCGGACTCTTCTGCTTCTTCAGTATTATCAAAACTCATAGTAGTAACTTTCTTTCGGGGACAAATTTATGCATTTTGTCCAATCTTATGTGTCTAGCTAAAATGCGTAATGCTGCTCCGGTTATTCAACAACTGGATAACCCTTGGCTAACCTCAGCTCGGGTTCAAGTATCGGTACTACGGCTTGACCTGATGTACCCTAAACTTTCGGGGAACAAATGGTACAAGCTAAAGTACAACCTACAGCAAGCCCGAACCGAAGGTAAAAGTACACTATTAACTTTTGGCGGAGCTTACTCCAACCATATTTATGCTACTGCCGCCGCCGGAAAGTTATACGGGTTTAATACCATTGGCATTATCCGGGGTGAACGACCGCTGGCACTAAATCCTACTTTACAATTTGCCGAAGCTCAAGGAATGCAGTTGCAATTTGTGAGCCGGGAAGATTATCGGGCTAAAGCGAGTGCTTTTTTCACGGAGTATCTCCAACAAAAATTCGGCTCGTTCTATCAGCTTCCCGAAGGCGGCACGAATAGGTTGGCAGTAAAAGGCTGCTCGGAGATATTACCTACCCCGTTGGAGTACGACATCGTTTGCAGTAGCGTCGGTACCGGAGGTACACTCGCCGGACTACTGGTGCAACTAGCCGGGAAAAAACAGCTTCTCGGGTTTCCTGCCCTGAAAGGTGGACATTTTCTGTATGATGAAATCAATCAGCTTACTACTGATTACAACAACCAAAAATATACCAACTATCAGCTAATTACCGACTATCATTTTGGTGGTTACGCTAAGGCGAATACCGAACTAGTTGATTTCATTAACGATTTCTACCAGAAGTATCGAATACCACTCGATCCGGTCTACAACGGTAAGTTATTCTACGGACTTTTCGATTTAATTAGACAGGAATACTTCCCATCAGGCACTCGAGTTTTAACGATACACACAGGTGGGTTGCAGGGTATCGCTGGGTTCAACGAAAGGTACCGCAACAAGAAAGTGCGTATTTTAGAAGGCTAGAGTATGCTGATATTCAGGCTAATATAGAATTTTAGAGTGATGTTGGTCTAAGAAGGGTATAGTGACAGATGCCTCAATTGTATTTAATCCTCCAATGGTTTAGCAATTAGTTGATTCAGGTAATTTGCGAGTTCGATATTGCTCTTTGGATATTGTGAAACGAAGTGATGGTTAGTGGTAGTATCGGCTGTAATCCACCTGCTTCCTTGTTCAAGATCAACTTGTAAGTATCCGTCAGTTCGTACTGTAAAGTGTTGGGTAGGTTCTTCCACCGCAAAGTAGACAGTGACTAAATCCCAACTGGGCCGCTGATCGTGCAGTGTTTTCTTTTCCATATTCCATAGCCAGTCGCGGTAGGCGGTTCTAACGATGTTTCCGGGAGGGGTTGCCGCTAATGATTTGCCCGTCATTACATTACCGCCACCGCTGACGAAGTAGGTAGGACGAGGAAAATTGCTGGCTAAATAGTGCGTAAATGGCACCGTTTTGTTACGAAAAAAATTCCAATCCTGTACGTAGTTCCCCTCGGAGTTATCGGCATTAAGTGCGCCTAATGCCACCCACTTTTTTATTTTAGTTTTCGCTAATTCGTAGCCCGAGAGGTCGGATATACTATCCGGCGAAGAGGTAAGCAAATCGTACAAGCCTTTTGTATGGCCTACGGTCACGTATACAATGCTGGTATCCACCTGATTGGCCAGTAGTGTTCTTAGTAAATGAGTTTGTTCCGGCACATCAGTATTGGTGATGAACCTGTGGTGGAAAGCACTGGTATCTTTGGCTAACTTTTCGGCTAGCATCTTATCTACCGGATCGCCGAACAAGCTATCGTAGCTAGCCCCAATAGGTATCTGCTCATTTCCGTAGTAATGGTTAATAGCATCAATAACTCCTACTCCATAGGGAACCGCCCCCGAACTGTATATTATTCCAACTATTTCTACCTTACCCTGATTGGCGTATTCGTTCAGCAGTGCCAAAGCACCCACATCATCGCAATCGGAACCCATGTCGGTATCCAGTATTATACGAGGAGTAGATGGGGCGTTTTGGGCATAAGCATCACTTAAAGCAATACTAATCATGATGGAAAAAACAATCAGATTAGTCACTATCAAAATCAGTCTCTGGGTTACACTACTAAGAAGTTTCAGCATCATCTTTATTACCGAAATGTCTGTGAAGCAGTTGTTACATCAAAATAGATAATGCGATCGTAGAGATCAGAGTGGAAGTTGCGGTAGTAGTTTTCCGGCTGACCATTGAAGACTGCGCCTATTGATAAGTAGTGCCTGTCTTCACTAAAAAAATCATTCCACTCAGTATGCTTCTGCAAGTCGTTTACACTAACCGTAAACGCTGAATTGCTAGTATTATAGAATATTTCCGTTAGCGATTCTCCCTGAGGCTGTTCATCAATCGTATGCTTTTTTAAACCAGTGGACTGATCATTTTCATAACCCATTGCTGTGAAGTCACCCTTTGAGAACATGAAGCCTACGGTAGAATAATCGTTGGGAAGCTCCTGGAGCAAATAATGCCCGATTGATCCTGACCCATAAGTTGGATCGTTAGCAATGTGGGCATTATGTGCCCATAGAACTACCTTTTCTCCATCAAAATAATCTAACAGCCAGGTGATGTTTTCAGCCATATATTTATCCCGATAATTCACTGAGTAGTCTTCAACAGTCCGGTGATACATTACTTCAGAAACTTGCCGGATCACGCGTAATATTCTCAAGTGAAGCTCAAATTCTTTTTCTGAGGTGGCGGCTACTAACATGTTTTGTTGAGTAATCATTGAGTCTTGCAGAGCATCAATCTGTCCGAGGTAAGCTGTAAATTTTTCGGGAGGATATCCTTTAAACCTATCTTTAGCCGCCGTTTCTGCTTCCGAAAACACCTCTTCGGCAAACGGCATCAATGATGGATCAGCAGCCTGTAGGTACTGCTTTAATAGCTCGGGATGGTAGGTATTGTACTGGCAGTCTACTCCCATGTAATGTACTTTCTCCTTTTCAGACTTTCCCACATTGTATTCGCTCATCCATTCCAGTAGATTTTGCACCTCACGAGTCCTCCACGTCCAGAAGTGCATCTTCTCCGACATTAGCTCTGGAATCTGACTTTTCAACCCTTCTTGAACTGCTTCCCCAACAAATAGCGACTCACCGAAGTCAGCTTCGAAAGCAAATACTCGGTAACCATGATTCTCAACAAGGTACCGGAA
>NZ_JBARYM010000270.1:0-1832 GCF_049647865.1 Tunicatimonas sp.
GAAGGTAGCGATCCGGTAGAATGGGGAAGTTAGACCGTCACGGGGGTGTTCGACGATAGCAGGTATAAATCGCACTTGGTATTTGACGTACTGGTATCTTCTTCCTCCCAGGAGATTCTCTACAAACAGGATAAGATTCGCGATATATCCGATAACTGGTCGAATTACTACCAATCCTACGTCTATGCCCTTCTAAAACCACAGGCTTCGTCGGAGCAGATGCAGAGAGCATTAGAAAGCTTGGCGGCGGATAAGTACGCGAATAATGAGGCACTACAAGGTTCTCAATTTATTGCTCAACCTCTGGCTGATATTACTCCGGGTCCGAAGCTAGGAAACTCTCCTACTATTCGCTTACCGCTATTTGTTTATTATATTTTAGCTGCGTTAGCCTTGGTGATCATGATCTCGGCTTGTCTCAACTATACTAATTTATCCATTGCCCGCGCGCTAACTCGAGCTAAAGAAATAGGGGTTCGGAAAGTGAACGGGGCTAAGCGCAAAGACCTCATTTTGCAATTTCTTAGCGAGGCTATCATTACCGTGCTACTAGCCTTACTCTTCGCTTTTGTATTCCTGTTTTTTGTCAAATCAGCCTTCCTGAAATTATGGGTCAACCAGTATCTGAATCTTGACCTAAACATCACTTCCGAAGTTGTTCTGCTATCCTTTGGCTTTGCCTTACTGGTCGGAATTATCGCGGGTATTTTTCCGGCCCTGCACTTATCCGGTTACAATCCCACCCGAGCCTTAAAGAGCTTAAAGCTGGGTCAGCCGGGACGATTAGGGTTGAGAAAAGTGCTGACTACGGTCCAATTTGGACTGTCGCTGCTATTTATTATTACTGCGATTGTGGTGTTTAATCAGTTTCGGCATTTCATGCAGTTTGAGTACGGATTTAATCCGGAGAATGTGCTGCTGGTCAATCTGCAAAGCAACGACTATGAGCTAGCCAAAACAGCTCTCAGCGGTGTTCCCGGAGTAGATGATGTGGCGGGCTGTGCCTACCTACCCGCTACCGGACGAAATGACAACACTCGCTTGATGAAACCCGGTTCGCCTCCCGAAGAAGAAGGGTACGAGACAATTAATGTAGGAGTAGATGAAAGCTTCATTCGTACCCTGGAAATTAACCTAGTAGCCGGTCAGAACCTGCCTCCGGCTGGTTCGGGCTCATCTTCGATGATTCTGGTGAATGAAGCTACCGCTAATGTGCTGGGCTACGATAATCCGTTGGATATTGTGGGTGAATCTTTGAAGACTTCTAGCGATACGCTGCAGGTAGCCGGGGTGGTGGAGAACTTTACCTTCCACATACTATTTAATGGTCGTCCCATCGGGCCAGTTATGATGAGGTATGTACCGGAAACTTTCAAGTTTCTAAGCATCAAAGTAGGTTCGGGGCAGGAACAGGAAACGCTGGCCCGACTGGAACAAGCGTGGAAAACGATTGACCCGATTCATCCGCTAGCCTACGAATTCTACGAGGACAAATTAGCTAACTACAACCGAGGGGTTTTTGATATTGCCTCGGTCGTCGGCTTTATTGCTCTGCTAGCTATCACAATTGCTTGTCTGGGTCTGCTGGGAATGGCTACCTACACTACCGAACGGCGCACCAAAGAAGTTGGTATCCGAAAAGTACTGGGAGCGAGCAACTTCAGGTTAGCTTATCTTCTTTCCAAAGAGTTTCTCATCATCTTAGGAGTGGCTATTGTAATCGCTACGCCCCTCAGCTACTTTATTAATAATCTCTGGCTAGATTTTTTGGTTACACGTGTAGAATTTGGCCCCGAAACGCTGCTAATAGGATCATTACTACTGCTTTTATT
>NZ_JBARYM010000271.1:0-15031 GCF_049647865.1 Tunicatimonas sp.
TTGGGGTTCCAGGTTTCATTGAGGCAGAAAACTTTACCCAAAACCTAGGTACTACATCGGTAGGATCATCAACGGCTTCCGGGGGATATTACTTAGGTTCTATTCAAAAGGATGATTCTGTAGTTTATCGTATAAATGTACCCAGTGCCGGTTCATACAATCTTATATTTAGGGTCGCTAATAACTCTGGTAATCCTACCACTATAACTATTAGACACGAGAATAATATTAACCCAGTACTGTTATTTGTTCCAGTAGGGTCAGATTGGAATGATTGGATAGATCCAAAGCCATCTACTACGTTAAATCTTGACGCCGGCCCTCAGAATATTTGGCTGAAGTTTTCAGGAGGTAGCAGTGAGTTGATGCGAATTGACTGGATTGAGATAGAGTAATACTATTCTACTACGAAAATATTAAATATACTACGCAGGTACTTTGGAAGAGGAACTTTATATAATAATCAAGTACCTACTCCTTACTTTGCAACGAATAGTTCATGGTCCACAAAGTTTGTTTTAATCAACTAGTATATCTCCATTAGAGGAGTATCTGTTGACAACCAATCATGGTGAAAAAAGGGGTTATAGCATTAACTGTATTTATTTTTTGTGCACTTGGCGAAGCTACATCCCAAGCCTTAGATTCGTCATCCTATACGCTAACAATAGAAGAAGATATTTTGGGCATGGAGCTACGGCCCGATAAAGAAGTAAGCCAATCTATCTATATACTATCCAAAGAACACCAAGATATTGAAAAGGCTGCTATCAGCCACACACTTATTACCCAAGACGATATCTTACAATCGGGTGCTACTACCCTGTTAGAAATTTTACGTTTTTCACCAGATTTTGTAGTTCGCCAGAGTACTAACGGTAACTATATCTTGCACCTGAGAGGATCATCATTCGCCGATGAAGGACTCAGCAATAGAAATACTGTGCTGCTTATGGTAGATGAAATTCCCTATTATAACTTTATGGAGCAGTCAGTGTGGTGGGAAACGCTACCTATTGACTTACAAGATATTAAACAAATTGAAGTTGTTCGTTTTCCGCACGGAGCTTGGTATGGACCTGAAGCAGCTGAAGGTATAATAAATATTGTTACCAAGGCAGATAATGGCATGGGGTTAAAAACCCAAGCAAATGCTCGTATTGGTTTAAATACAAACCACGCCTATCAAGGAAGTATTAGCTACTACGAAGGAGGTCGGTTCCGGGCTAGATTATCTGGCTTTTATAACCAATCAAGGCGTTCTCAAAAATCTTCATATGTTTTTAGTGAAAATAATTATGTAAGTAATAGTTCTCTTCTCTTATATCAGATAAACGCACGAACTACTAACCCCGATATAGGCAACGCCCAACGTAGTTCGGGTGCCTACCTTAGTGCTGACTACACGTTAAATAAAGACACAAAATTTTATGTTAGTGCTGGAACGCAAAACTCAGAAGCACAGGGTGTCTTCCGAAGAATTGAAGAAATTGCGCTATCAAATCGCTTGGCCAGTACCAACTGGGTTTCTCTGCGTGCTCGCTGGAAACCTATTCAGTTCTACGTTTCTTACCAAGCTGGCACTAGACTATACAGTGGTTATGAAAATCTTCGATGGGATAACAACAATCAATGGCTGGGTAGAATCGAGTACGCCAAGAAATGGAAAAAGTACCGAATAGGAGTAGGGGCCGAAGCTCTACATTACGAATACGCCAATAGTACAGCGGATACAACTAGACAGGAAGCCCCAGATGTTACTTCTTTTCCTCTATTAGGTCAGCGATATAGTGTAAATATATCGCATCAACTATTTTTCTCTAAAGATCGATTAATTCTGACGATGGCTAACCGGGCAGACTACTATGCTCATTTTGAGCAGCTATTGCTCAATAGCCAATTCGGAGCACTATTTGCACTTTTTCCCGCACATAAAATTAGTGCAGCCGTAGCCTTAAGTGAACGACCTCCCGGCATATTTGATTACAACCTTACAAATAATGGAGATCTTATTCTGCCATTTCAAAAAACACTAGCCTACGAAGCAAAGTACCACTACCAAATCTCTAAAAACATACGGGCTGATCTTACTTATTTTCAATATCAACCCCAAGAGGAGATAGAGGATATGCGAACAGCAAATCGCTCTGGAGTTGGAGGTAAGATTGATTGGCAAATTAACCGCCTACTTCTATCAGGGAATGTTACGTACATGCAGTTTCAAGAGTTGGATAATACTATCTCAGGTAGCCCGCTTCCTCAATTGTTTGGCAGCCTTACCGGAAAGTATTCAGCCTTTTTTGACAAACTGCAAGTCTTTCTCTCTGCAAATTATTATTCTCAGCACTTTTACACTAATGGTAATAGAGCACTATTAATTCCTGCTCGCTTTAATCTTAGTAGCCGATTATCCTATCAGGTATGGGATGAACACTCATTGTTTATCAGTGGACAAAATCTACTTAATAATGGCAAAATAGAATTTCCCTTTAGTGACCAAACGCAGGGAATGTATTGGCTAGGCATAAATCTGAGGTTTTAATGAATAGATTACCTCACCATATTCCTCAATTGGTTGGCCAATTGCTTCGGCAGCTAGCATCTGTGAAGCTAAGTAGGCTTATTAGAATAGGTAGAGTAGGAGTGATAGTGTCAACTATCCTTATTGGTTGTCAGATTACTGGATTCGCGCAAAATACTTTTTCACCGGACCTCCCAACAATTAGCCATACTGATGATCGTGACCAATTACAGAAAGCACTTCAAGCAGCTGAGCAAAACCTGTACGAAGCTCAGGTTAATAACGCTACTAACCAAGAAGGCAAGTTACTTCACGAAATTGGACTTATTCATCAGAAGCTAAAGAATGATGATGAAGCACTGAAACATCTACTTTGGGCGATGACTACTTTTGAGAAGGCTTCCGCCCAAAGCGAGATGCTATTGGTAAAGTACGACTTGGGTGAGTATTATTTTAATAGAGAAGCATACCAAAAGAGTATTGAGTATTACCAAGCCTACTTGAAGGGCAAAAAAAGGCTTGAGGAAGATGTGCCGGATCGGCTTTTGATATTGCAAAAGATGGCGCGTAGCCATTATGAGCTAGAAGAATATGATGAAGCCAAAATTATATACCAACAAATAGCAAAGCTACATAAAGCGCGTGGCGATATGAAATCAACCGCAGTAGCCTACGAAGCCATTGCTGATATTAACAAACAGGTCAATGATATACCTAATGCTATAAGATACTTAGAGCAGGTTGAGAAATTTAGCCGACAAACTAAAGATACTGTCAAGCTACTACATACTTTAAATAATTTAGGATTCTTACAAAAACGGAATAAAAATCTTAAAGCAGCTATTGACTACTTTCAACAGGCGTTGGAGATACCTATTAGTGAGTCGGGAAGCCAAGATATGCAGGTTTCTATGCTGACTAACTTGGGCGTTGCCTATACTAATCTGGGGTTTTTCTCTAAGGCGAAAACATATTACAATGATGCCCTAGCGATAGAACGTAAGTCAGGAAACTTAGTAGGGCAAGCTCAACAACTTAATTATTTGGCATCTAACGCTTACATGAGTCAGAATAATGCTCAAGCACTAAAACTGGCAGAACAGTCTATCACATTAGGAGTAAGAAAAAACGCTTATCCAGAACTAGCGGAGAGCTATAACTTAATGGCATTAGTGTATGAAAGTGATAAGAACGAAGAGAAGACTGAGATTTACCAACAAAGTTATGCTGACATAAAAGGCAGAATTCGGGCTCAGAAAAGAAAGAAGAAACGAAGAGTCCTTGCTCTTCAAGAAAAAGTTGACGCGCAGGAGGAAAATTTCAAGTCTACGATAATAGAGCAAGAACAAATAGTCTTAGACCGGGAGCGGCAGGAAACCGCTATCAGTTTGAAAGAAAAAGAATTAGCCTTGTTAAAGAAAACCCAAGCACTGCAAAGAGCTGAACTTCTTAATCAGCAATTAGCTAATGAACAAGCCGCCCAGCAATTAACACTTGCTCAGCAGGAATTACTTGCTGAAAAGCAAAAACGAGAGCTGTCAGAACTGCAACGTTTACAGGAGAGGCAAACCCTACAGTTAGAACAAAATTTCTTAGAACAAGAAAAACAAGAAAAAGCAATCGCTCTACTTGAGGCCCAGAAAAAGCTTCAGCAACAAAGGTTGCAACAAGAAGCCACTTTGCGAAAATACGGTTACGGCATCATCTCTTCATTTCTGATTATTATGGGAGTGGTATCGTATAGCTTTGTTCAAAAGCGAAAAGACCATCGTAAGCTACAGGGGCAACAAGCTAAAATTAAAGAGCAGAATGAACACTTGAAAGCTAGTGAGCAAATGCTGATCAACAGTATAGATGAGTTAGAATCAACCCAGGAAGCTTTGCGAAAGCAAAAGAAAAGGCTGGAAATAGAGAATTACAAAACACAAGAAAGCCTACAGTATGCCAAGCGCATACAGTTCTCTATACTGCCTAGTGAGCGAGAAAGCCAAGTAATCTTTCCGAATAGCTTCGTAATATTTCGTCCAAAAGATGTTGTCTCAGGTGATTTTTACTGGATCTCCGAATATAAAGACTTAAAGGTTGCGTCGGTAGTTGACTGCACCGGCCACGGTGTGCCCGGAGCATTAGTCTCACTTATTGCCTACAATATGCTTAATGAAGCTATTCAAGAAAGGGACTCATACAATCCGTCATCCATTTTAGAATACCTTAACCAGCAAGTAACTAAACGATTGCGCGGTAAAGATAATAGCGTTCAGGATGGTATGGATATCGGTATATGTATTTTCAAAGAAAATTCGGATCAGTCGGTGCAATTGCGGTACGTGGGTGCTAAGCATACACTCTTTCTGATAAGAAATAACAAGCTTGAAGTTCTAAAGGGAATAAGAAAAACGGTGGGAAGTATCAAAAAAGATATAACCAAATCTGAACACCAACTGACCCTTTATCCAGGAGATAGCCTATACTTAACTACCGATGGGTTTATCGATCAATCAAATCCTGAGCGAAAGCGATTTGGCTCAAGACGGCTAAAACAAGTCATTCAAGAAAGTCATCATCTTCCAATGCAGGAGCAGCGAAGCAAGTTTATTAATGCGTTAGAAGCCCACCAGCAATCTTCTGAACAACGAGATGATATTAACCTAATTGGAGTCAAGATATAAGATGAGTACTTACAATCGAGCAAAAATGAGCTATAATCGAAAATTAATAGATCACCTAATGATTTTACAAGACGAAAACTTGTTGATTTCTTATAAAGGCCCCGTTACCCCAAACATTATGGCGGAAATCAGCCGAGATATTCGAGGTCAGTTGGACGGATTCCCCCAAGCGAGCCGAAAGATTTTTTCAATATTTATTGAGCTGGCTCAGAATATTTTGTTCTATTCTGCTGAGAAGATTCGCTACGCTGGGCGCACCGAAAGTGTAGGCATACTCCAACTTAGCGAAGTAGAAGAAGGATATGTTTTTTGCTGTGGAAATATTGTAAATACCGCTGATGTAGGTCGGCTAGCTGATAGCTGCAACACTATTAACTCGTTAGACCGGGATGAACTGCGTCGTTTGAGAAGAGTACAGCGTCGGCAACCCCAGGCTGATGAAAGTAAGGGCGCTGGTATTGGGTTAGTGCAAGCGGCTATTCTCTCGAATAATCCGCTAGACATTGATGTGTATACTATCGATGAGCAACACTCTTTTTTCTCGCTATTTGTAACTATTGACAAGGATTAATAAAACTTAAATTGTTAACTATTATGAGTAAATCAACATTAGATATTCTAGAAATAAAAGGTGAAAAAGATACATTTTACACCCCACATGTATATTTTGATCCGAATGAAGGATATTGTCTTTTAGAAGGTGAGTCGTATTTGGAAAATACGTGGGAATTCTACGAGCACTTATGTAGCTGGCTACGAGAATATACTAAAACTCAGCAGCCAATTACTGTTGACTTTAAAATGGTTTATTTCAATACAAGTTCGTCTAAAGGTATTTTAGAAATTTTGCTATTACTAAAAGATTATGAAGACCGGGGCGGGGAGGTAAAAATTAATTGGTATTATCCTGAAGAAGATGATGATATATTAGAGGAAGCTGAAGACTTTATAGAAGACACGCAGTTAGATATAGAGCTAATACCTCAACCGGAATAATAGCGGAACCTTTAACATAATTATTGTAAGCATCTGGTATCTGCCAGATGCTTTTTCGTCCTTACCTCAGTAGATAGCTCAATCAATTCTTATGTAATAAACTTGGTTTGACAAAGGATAAATATATACAAAGTCAGAGTGTTTATACGCTAAATTTTTTCTAAATGATGATATAGTCTTGTTAATCAACTGGTTATAATGAAAATATAGTTACTTATCAATTTTAGCTAATATTATTTCACTATATATATTTTACTTTAATAATAAAAAATAGTACATTAGTAATATAATTAGTTAAAATACTTAGTTATGGAATGGATAGGTACTATTTTATTTTTCTTTTTTATTTGGTTACAGATGTGTCCAGAAAAAAGTAGTTAATAAAAAAGGTTGTAAAAACTAATCAACTAAAGAAGCAAGCACCCGACGAACACCTTTATCATTAAATCTTTTGAGGTACAGAGATGTTTCCTCAATAAAAGGACTCATATCGTGTTCCCACAATGGCTGATGCGTGAGTACTTTTCGTACTACTTCTTTTGCATCTTCTTCACTGGCTAAGTTAACTTCTTGCCACACTTCGTATAGAAAAGCTGCCTGATCGTCATTGATAGGATACTTTTCTTCTTTAAACTCACCGTAGTAGTCATCACCTTCTCGAACTACAGGTTTACTAAATAGTAAATACGCCGCTAAGCCCGCACACATACGCTTAGGCGGTTCTCCATTTTTTTGGAAGTAACGCTCAAAGGTAAGACCATTACGCATATTCATTTTAGAAGTATACTGCAAAGAAATGTTAATAAGCTGATGATGTAAATACGGATTGCGAAAGCGATCTAGTACATCATTAGCAAATTCTAGGGCAGCGGAGCGATCGCTTTCTAGCGTAGGTATAATTTCTTTGTGAATAACCTGAGAAATGAACTTTCCCATAACCTCATCTTGCATACACTCATCTACTGTCTCTAATCCACACAGAAATCCCGCGGCTACACTAATAGTATGGCCTCCGTTGAGAATACGTAATTTTCGCTCCCGATAAGGCGTAATATCTTCATCAATCACAACTCCGCTATCTACCTTAAGAAAAGGAGCTCTTCGGTACAGTTCTTCTTGATCTCCCTCAATAGCCAAAAAGCGGTATATCTCACTAACTGTAAGTAGTTCATCCTGAAATCCTAGGTACTCTTCCAACTCTGCCTGTTTATCTTCGCTGGGTTCACCTGGAATAATTCTATCTACTAACGTATTGCAAAACAAGCAATTCTGTTTAACCCACTGCCGAAACTCATCTTCTAACTCGTTAATCTCAATTAGCTTTAGTACAATTGATCTTAGTTTGCTACCATTATCAATAATTAACTCGGTAGGAATGATGAGCATACCACTACGAGGAAGCCCAGCAAAAGCCTGATAACGTTCATACAGAAAAGCGGTTAATTTACCAGGAAACGATTGCGGAGGATCGCCCGAAAGATCATCATCTTCTTGCAGTGTAATGCCTATCTCCGTAGTATTAGATACTATAGTAGTAATAGCTTCATTATGAGCGCAATCTAGTATTTTGTTCCAATGTTCATACGCCGGAAGTGCTTTTGAAACGGATGAATTGATGTAAAACTTCCGTTGTGCTTTTCCTTCAGAATAACCTTCCTCACAAATAGTGAATAATCCATCTTGATCAGAAAAGTGCTGACTACGCCCCGAACGAGTGTTATTTACAATTACTACCCGCCCTTTGAATAGATTTTGCCGATTAGCTTCGTCAGCAAAGTACTGAATCAAACCTCGAAGCAACGCCCCCGAGCCAAACTGGATAATACGATTAGGATAGCGGAAAAATCTAGGATCAGGAAACTGAATATCGTCTCTATCGGAAAACTGTCTAACTTTAGAAGCTATCAGTCTTTTACTGAGAATAGGCATGGTTGTATTATTTAAAACTGAAATATAGGACTTTTTTGGTGATTCCTGCAAAAAGAGTAGATATTGAGAGAATACCACCCACTGGCGCAAGCTGTGGAGTGAAATAGTCAGATGCTCTTTTGTATGGAATCTTTAAAAAAACCCAAGCGTGTGATAAATAGCCTATAAAGATTATTTTTGGCGAGTTATTTTCACTGTAAAGCCACCTCTGTTATTGAAATAGCTTCCATAGCTAATTGTATGGTGAAGTTATTATTCAGACCTATTTATTCCACTTATGTAAGTATTTGTTATTCAGGTAGTTTTATCAGGAAAAACGCAGTGACCTTCTAGTAAAACTACCTCAAAGTTATAGCCTGTTGACAAAAGAAATGCTGAAACCAGCATTATCGTACCAACTTTGTACTACAGCAGTAGAACAACTTTGACAAAACATTAATGAATACCATAAAGGCTATTGGATGTACCGCCATCTTGGTCACTTTGTTAGGGACCATTATTGCTATTTTCTGGGATCAGCAAATTCGATATCTCAAGCCTACAGTTAAACCGAAGAGTCACACCACAGTCATTCCCGGAACGCAAATCACTCTATCTTTTTTAAGAGAGGATACTAAGCCAATTTTTCTTCACTTTTATAATCCAGACTGTCCTTGTTCAAAATTTAACCAAGACCATTTTCGCCAATTGGTTCGCCGATATAAAGGTCAAGTTAACTTTTACACTATTGTGCCCAATAATACTGAAGAACCACTGAGCCAAGAACTTAATATTCCAATTATTAGTGACTCTGACGGGGTAATTGCGGATGCTTGTGGCATATACGCTACTCCTCAAGCCGTGATTCTCACTGCTAAGGGCACACTTTACTATCAAGGTAACTATAATAAAGCTCGCTATTGTACTACCCGATCTACTCGCTTTGCCGAACTTGCTTTACAATCAGCCATTACTGAGCAACCTTTGCCGCTGGCAGTTCAACGAGCCGGATTGCCTTACGGGTGCAACCTACCTTCTGATACAAATACTGGTACAAATAGCCAGACTATTTCACTAACAAATCTATTCAATTAAGATGAGCAATATAACGGTAGATGACAAAGTAAAAGCGCACTTCCAGCAGGTTTACCAACGAGCAAATCGTATTATTGAGATTAGTTTAGGTTGCTATTTTGTATTTGGAATAGCCTTAGCTATGTTTTATAATACATGGATGCTTGCTCTGGCAGTTGGGACGCTAGCAGTTAGTATGTATACTGTAGCTAAGTGGTTTTTTCCTAGTAAAACGTTGAACCAGTATGTAGCTGGCTGCACTTTTGCCATATTTATGGCGCAGTTTATCTACCAGATGCATGGCCTGTTTGAAATGCACTTCTTTGCATTTATTGGAGCCATATTGCTAATCGTCTATCAAAACTGGAAGGCGTTTATACCTATTACGCTAATAATTGTTGCTCACCATGCCGCTTTCGCCTACCTACAATTTGCAGGCTACGAAGAAATCTATTTTACACAACTGGATTACATGTCGCTTAGTACTTTCTTTTTTCACGTAGGACTGGCAGCAGTAATCCTTGGGTTATGTGCTTTCTGGGCTTTCCACTTTCGTCAACATACCGAGAAATCACTGTTGAGTAACATTAAAATTCAAGATCAACTAGCGCATTCGGAGCAAAATATGGCTTTCGCTACCGAGATTGCCAAGGGCAATCTTGATGCCGAACAAAGTCGAGAAGAAAGCAACAAACTCGGTTGTGCTCTTATTGATATGCAGGAGAGATTAAAAGACGCACAGCGACGAGAACAGCAAGAACGGTTTATGAATGTCGGGTTAGCCGAGGTAGGTGATATTTTACGTAAGAATGTGAACTCACTCGAGAATCTTTCAGAGAAAGTACTAGGTTACTTAGTTAAGTACATTGGAGCCAATCAGGGGGCAATTTTTATTGCCGACCATGACCAAGAAGAGAACGAAAAATTACTTAATATGGCCGCTTGCTATGCCTATGACAAAAAGAAGTTTCAGGAGAAGGTAATTCGAGTAGGGCAAGGGCTGGTGGGCCAAACTTTTTTAGAAAAGAAAACCATCCATCTGACAAAGGTTCCACGGGGCTACGTCAGTATTACCTCCGGACTGGGTGAGACTACCCCAGGTCACCTTCTGGTTGTTCCGCTAATTGTTAATGAACATGTAGAAGGTGTTATTGAGCTAGCATCATTTAATACCTTTTCATCCGACACAATACAGTTTCTAGAGAAAGTAGGCGAAAGCGTTGCTTCTATGGTAGCGTCCAGTAAAACTACTCGACGGACTGCTCGCCTTTTAGAAGAAACTAAAGCTAGTGAAGAAGAGTTGCGAGCTGCCGAAGAAGAAATGCGACAAAATAATGAAGAGCTGCAGGCTATTCAGGAGGAAATCAGTCGTAAAGAACAGAGTCAGGCAGCTCTATTTCAGGCGGTGCAACAGTCTATTGGCACAATGGAGATAGGGCCTGATGGTAGTATTGTTCAAGTTAATGACATATTGTCTCATTATCTAGGGTATGCTTCTAGTGATTTAAAAGGGCAAATTCACGAGCGGGTAATTAAGCAAGAAGCAACCTACGCTACCTTCTGGCAGCAACTTCAAGCTGATAAGTCTAGTCAAGCCTTATTGCAGTTACAACATAAAGATGCCCACGTGAGTACTATAGCTGTATCGGGTAATTTAGTAGCTAGTCAGGATTCTATTATGCTGCTATTTTGGATTAAAACCCCAGTTGCGGTAGCGTAGTCCGAAATTCGCTCTTGCATCTATTACGACCAGATATTAGTAACTTTCGCGTACTACTTAGTTGGCTTTTTCTGTAGCATCAGCCTTAACAACCGCTATTTTTTTATTACTTTCCGGCCCTGTATTATTTACAATTCTACTATGAACCGGAATCTATTTATTTTTTACTTTCTCCTCTCCTTCTCTCTCCAGGCACAAGTACCTTCCCCCCAGGAAGTAATTGGATTTCAAATGGGGGCCGATTATGAAATTGCTGATTATACCCAAGTTACTGATTATCTAAAGCAACTGGACGAAGCCAGTGATCGGGTGCAGATGCAGCAGATTGGCACTTCAGTATTAGGTCGCCCGTTGTACGTGCTATTTATTTCTAGCGAAGAGAATCTTCAGCAGCTAGACGAATGGAAGGAGATTAGTGCCAAATTAGCTCGAGCGCGTATTTCTGACGAAGAAGCTCAGCAGCTTGCCCAGGAGGGTAAAGCCGTTATCTGGATTGACGGAGGTATTCATTCTACTGAGAAAGCAGCTACCCAGTTTCCACCGGAACTCGCTTACATGGTAGCTACGGAAGAGACCGCTGAGATGAATAAAATCCGGGAGAACGTCATCTTTATGCTGATGCCCAATATTAATCCGGATGGATTAGATATTGTTGCTGATTGGTACAAAAAGAACTTAGACACTCCTTATGAAACTTCCTACCCTCCGGTGCTCTATCATTACTACGTAGGGCACGATGACAACCGCGATTGGTTTATGAATACCCAACCCGAAACCCGGGCGGTTACGAACTTGCTGTTCAATGAATGGTATCCGCAAATTGTTCACAATCAGCACCAATCGGCTCCTCGTTGGGCCCGAATATTCATTCCCCCTTTTTCTAAACCGGTAAATCCGCATATTCATGCTGGGGTAGTAAACGGAGTAAATTTAGTAGGTAACGAAATGGCTACCCGCTTTGCCATAAAGAATATGCCCGGAGTGGTTTCTGACGTAACTTATACTATGTGGTGGAACGGTGGCTTACGTACGGCTCCCTACTTTCATAACCAAGTAGGTATCCTCACCGAAACCGCGCATACTACCCCAACTCCGCGTTTTTACCCGCCCGACTCGCTACCGAAAACAATTGGCAATGGAATTCCTACCGACGGAACTGCTATTAACTACCCTAGTCCGTGGCAGGGCGGGGAGTCTCGCTTTCGCGACGCAGTAGAATATATGCTCACGGCTGGAATGGCTACGCTTAGTATTGGGGCCGACCGAAAAGAAAAATGGTTGTACGATATGTACCGCATGGGCCGCGATGCTATTGAAGCCGAAGACGATGCTTTTGCCTACGTAATTCCTACTGAACAGTGGAACGCTAGTGAAGCCCGCAACTTAGCTAATATTTTAATGCAAGGCGGGCTAGAAGTTCACCAAACCAATCAGCCATTCAGCGTTGGTGATACTACCTACACCGAAGGTTCATTTGTACTATACGGAGCGCAGGCGTTCCGTCCTTACTTAAAAGATCTCCTGGAAAAACAAGAATATCCCGATTTGCGCCTTTATCCGGGCGGCCCACCAAAAACCCCGTATGATTTAGCCGGATGGACACTTCCATTACAAATGGGCGTTCGGGTTGACCGACTTGATAATGAAGTGACAATTAAAGCAAATGAAGTGACTAATGCAGTACAACCTACTCCTGGTAAAGTTGCTACATCGGCCAAATTTGCTTACGCACTAAGCCCTCAAGATAATGCCAGTGCCCGAGCAGTAAATCAGTTGGTAGCTGCACAAGCAAAAGTACACTGGTTAGGTGAAGCAACTGGTAACTTAGAGGCCGGAACCATTTTAATTGAAAATGATGAAACCATCGAACCTCAACTTTCTCAGTTAGCTGATTCTCTTGGACTCACATTCACTGGAGTTGATGATAAACCTGATGTTACTCTTCACCAAATTCGTCAACCGAAGATCGGTCTGTACAAATCGTGGGTAGCTAACATGGACGAAGGCTGGACCCGTTGGCTGATGGATGAATATGATTTCCAGTACGATACACTGCACGATGAGCAGGTTCGTAGTGCTAACCTCTCGCAGTACGATGCTATCATTATCCCCGATCAAAGCCCCCGGCGTATCTCACATGGTCACGCTATTTACAATATGCCGGAGGAATATACGGGTGGGTTAGGGCTAGAAGGAACGTTGGCACTAGAAAATTACGTAAAGCAGGGTGGCACACTCATTACTTTTGATGAAGCCAGCGACTTCGCTATCCAGCAGTTCGGATTACCTGTTAAAAATGTAGTAGCAGGTTTATCTAGCAAGGAATTCTTCATTCCCGGTTCGCTCATTCGGGCTACGGTAAACATAAATCATCCCCTGGCTTATGGCATGCAAGACACCGTAGCCACTTCATTTTCCCGTAGCCGAGCGTTTGAGGTAATAAAGCAGGAGCGAGAGGGAGAAGGTGGTCAGGAAGACATTACTAAGCTACCCGATCCAACGGTAGAGACCATCGTATACTACGCTGAAGATAGCTTATTGATGAGTGGCTGGGCACTGGGCGAGAAGAAGCATATCAGCGGCCAAAGTGCCATGATGCGCGTAAAACACGGCGATGGCACCATTGTTCTTTTTGGTTTCCGCCCCCAATTTCGAGGTCAACCTCGGGGTACCTACAAATTAATTTTTAACGCTATTTATAGCAGTACTATTGACGATCTTCCTATTCTGGTGAAGACTGAGGATGAAGAGAAGACAGAGTAAAAAAATACATATGTTCATTTCTAATGATATAGTGTAGTCTACAAACAGGTTACTTTGTTGTAGCCAGTAAAATTGTATTTAGCAGCACTCCGTTGTAGTAGATTATCTCTTACTACTTTACTAATAATCTTCTAATTACCGATTTAGTACTCTCACAATATGCGCCTCGGAAGTGCCTTACCACACATTACGATTAGTACTATTTATTTAGGCATAAATACCTATTCTCTATTTATTCCCCCTTATAAAAGGTCATGCAAGAACTAAGCAGTAAAGTGGATTAAAAGAAAGGATTTGAAACTAGTACCATCAATCGCTTAAAAGTTATTCATCGATTTGATTCCCCCCCCTGCTTTTAGTATAGATCAAATTTACTAATTGACCTATGCCTTATGAAGACTTCCCTACTTGAGTAGTACCCTCTTTCGCGCAATAGCTCTGTTGCCCGCGTATTTTCTCATTTCTTAAAGACCACAACGTAATTCTATCCAATTCTTTCTATCTACTTAGCTGCATTCTTTACAATGTAAGGTCAGCACTAAATTGAGATCATTAATCATACGCAGTGTCCATATCTTGGCGAATTACTAACAAAGGAAGTAATATCCTAAGTATGAAACCACAAAGTATCTGGCTTAGCTTCTGGCTGCTGTTCTTCTTCTCTACTATTTCGCTCGCCCAGGAAGTGAACTGTGCTAATGGCATTGATGACGATGGGGATGGACAGATTGACTGTTTCGATAGTGATTGTGCTACTTCTTCTCTATGCCAAAACCGCGAAAGCAACTGTACTGATGGATTAGATAACGACGGTGATGGGTTACCTGACTGTCTGGATGATGACTGCCGCGGGGTTTCGCCCGACTGCCCAGTAGAGACGAATTGTAACAACGGCATTGATGACGATGGTGATGGCTTTTTTGATTACTACGATGGCGACTGCTTAGCTGACCCTGCTAACCCCAATGACTACATAATAGACCTTGCTGACTGCCAGGTGGTTCCGTCGGGCAACTCTTTCGACCTACAGGTAGAATGGGAGTCAGAAGATAAAACCATAAGCGCAGTAAATGGTCCTATGGTAGCGGATTTAGATCAAGACGGTATTCCGGAAGTAGTTGCTTTTAATAGAAAGCATGTACCCGGAGAAACTTATAATAAGCTATATATTCTGAGTGGTCAACACAATGGAGTAGGGCGAAATCCGGTACTACGACAAACAGACGTAGGTAGAGTAGAGGGGGGGAATATTCCGGTTATCGGTGATATTGATGGCGACGGCTTCGGGGAAATTATTGTCAATGATGAAAGCGGGTATATGCGCTGTTTTGAGCATGACCTCTCTCGAAAATGGGGGGGGAATAAAGATAACAATAACGA
>NZ_JBARYM010000272.1:0-3391 GCF_049647865.1 Tunicatimonas sp.
TCCGCCCACTGATGGTCCTGAGGTGTTTGGCTAACCATTCGACCGACTAATTCTACGTTTCGCGTCCGCTTCCGAGCAATCACATTTTCACTGCTGTTAAATGTGCCATTGAGTAGATACAGTTCTACTAATTTATTAGCAGGGAGGAAGGTGTCCAGCTTAAGAAATAGATCATGCGAACTTAAAACGATACATCCTAGAAGAAGCACCGCCGTTCATTTCAGCATATTTTGAAAGGTTAAGAAGTAGGGTGGGTATTTAGTTACGCTCAGGTTCAGTAGTATCCTGCTCAGAAAAGTCAGTGTAGCAGCGGTTAATAGCCAGCACTAGGTCGTACTGGCTAGAGCGTTCGATGAAATCATCCTCGAAGCGGCAAAAAATCATAAAATCATCTAATGATCCATCGGTTAATCCGGTAATTTCCCCCACCATTTCGCGATTATACTTACGGGAAAGCCGCTGCCGCCGATCATAATCCTGCTTAGCTTCTCTGGCCATACGTTCGTACTTAGCTCGGCGGCTAAATTGACTGGCAATAAACGAAACTGGGTTAAGTGGACTAGCTTTAGGTTCGCGACGGGGACCATCGTAAGAACCAGGTACAACTACTTTGGGAGATTCTTCGGGTAAGTCATCCATCTCCAAGATTGCCCTCTTAAACGATTCTACATCTTTAAAAGCAAACACCGTGACGTTTTCTAATTCATAGGTTTGCTCACTCATCCGAATTTGCAGATCATAATTATTAGCCTGAGCCGTATCACCAAAGTAAATAAACGCCGGTTCAAAGCCCACCGACGAAATTCGAATGGTATCGTTCTGCTGAAAGGTCAGATAGAAGAACCCCTCTTCATTACTAATCACTCCGGTTTCAGTGGTAAGGTTCGTCACCGTAGCAAACGAGAGTGGCTGATCCTCATCGTTAATAATGTTACCCGAAAGCTTAATGCTTCCTTCTGGCGAATTTTGCGCAGTAGCCCAAAAAGCAAACGAGCAGAAACCAATAATTAGAAGGAAATGTCGCATAATTGAACCTCTAAATTACTAAAAAGCTACCTGATACACCAGTTGTTAACATTTTTTAACGATAAAATCATTCCCAGTTCAAAATGGAAACATAAGTATCAGGGCTAAAGAATAGTACGATTGAGTAAATTGTTACTTGTCCACAGAAAATAGTCCACAGACAACGGTCTACAGTCTACGGTTATTAGTCACTCGGAAAATCAGAGAATGAGTGAATCCATTAGGGTTTTAAGAAACTATTGATCTTCAGACGTTCAACCCTTTCTTCTTTAAGCCTACACCATCTACCTCTTTACCTTTTACCTTTCTCCAGTTTTCATTATCCATTTTCAACTGCTAATTGTCAACTGTTCTCCTTCCATTTGATATTACATCCAACGCTAGGCGTCTGGTCTTTATTGACTTCTACTCCGGCAATTAATGCATCTAGTGCCGCCCGAACGTCTCGGCCTGTCACTGGAATATCATTTTTGGGTCGCGAATCATCTAACTGCCCATGATAGACCAACTTTAAGCTATCATCAAACACGTAGATATCGGGTGTACAGGCTGCCTTGTATACTTGGGCTACTTCCTGCGATTTATCGTACAAGTACGGAAAATCAAACTTCCACTTTTTGGCGATCTCCTTCATTTTATCCGGGCCATCTGCCGGATACTGCGTTGCATCGTTAGAACTAATGGCAACAAAGGATATTCCCCTCGATTGATAGTCATTAGCTAGCCGAGCAATCTCCGATTTGATGTGTTTCACGTAAGGACAGTGATTGCAGATAAACATAATAACAGTGGCTAGTTCGCCCTGTATATCCAATAAGCTCAACATTTCGTCGGAACGAGTATCGGGTAATGAGAAATTGGGAGCGGAGATACCTAACGGCATTAGGTTGGATTCGGTACGGGCCATAAAAATTAGTTTAGCGATTACAATAAAGTTTTAATATTTTACTCTCCTTAACTAATAACCCCGAAAAAAGATACGACAACCTTATGACAAAACGCAACTTAAAATTTTTGAATTTAGCAGTTGTTTTACTGCTTTTCACATTAAACATTTATGCTCAATCATCGGCTAATCAGCCCAACATCGTTTTTATCTACGCCGATGATATGGGCTACGGCGATGTGGGCTGCTACGGAGCCGAAGACATCAAAACCCCCAATATTGACCAGATTGCTCAAAACGGAATTAAGTTCACTGAATTCTACTCCGTCTCGCCAGTTTGTAGCCCTTCTCGCTACGGACTGATGACTGGCCGATACCCCGCTCGCGACGGTATTCATGGCGTATTTTTCCCCGAAAGCTGGACGGGTATGGATACCGCAGAAGTTACTATGGCCGATATGTTGAAAGAAGTGGGCTACGCCACGGGGGTAGTAGGAAAATGGCACCTAGGTCATAGACAAGAATACCTACCACTGCAACGAGGCTTCGATTACTATTATGGTATTCCCTACAGTAATGATATGGAAGCAGTGGTTTACCTGGAGGGAAATGATTTGGCCGAAGAAGATGTCGACCAGCACTATACCACCCGCACCTACGCTGAAAAGGCAGTGCAGTTTATTGACGACCATCAGAATGAACCTTTCTTTCTGTATATGCCGCACTCCATGCCGCACGTTCCGCTGTACGTATCCGAAAAATTTGATGGCTCTTCTAACCGAGGTTTATACGGCGACGTGATTCAAGAGCTGGACTGGAGCGTAGGCGAGGTCTTGAAGAAATTACAGGAAGTTGGGGTAGACGAAAATACTATCGTGGTAGTCTCCAGCGATAATGGCCCCTGGCTCACCATGATCGATCACGGTGGTTCGGCGGGCCCGCTTCGGTGTGGCAAGCAAACTACCTTTGAAGGGGGGATGCGTGTACCCTGCGTGATGCAGTGGAAATCCCGGGTAGAAGCTGGCCAAACAATTGACGGCATGCACAATATGATGGACTGGTTCCCGACGTTTGCCACCATTACCGGAGCATCGGTACCGCAAGATCGGCCGATTGATGGCGAAGACATTGCTCCGGTGCTACTGGAAGGAAAAGAACGACAGGGCAACCAATTTATGTACTACTCGCACCGCACCGGCGATGTAGCTGCCTACCGCAAAGGGGATTGGAATCTGAAACTTCCTATGAATGATCCGTACCGAGGACGCTACACCTACGAAGGAGAATTGCCCCACGGAATGCTACTGTTTAACTTAGCCGAAGACCTTAGTGAGCAAAACAATCTGGCCGATCAACATCCCGACAAAGTAGCGCAGATGCAGCAAGATATTGAAAAGTTTAAGGAGGAATTAGGTGACACTCGAGAAACGCACCGATTTAAGCCAGCCGCTGACCGTAGTCATGAGAAATATTTGAAAG
>NZ_JBARYM010000273.1:0-1954 GCF_049647865.1 Tunicatimonas sp.
AATTCACGATTTCAATTTGACTGTCTGCAATCCCTTGCCGGAAAAGAACTCGATGAAACGGAACATAGTTGGACGTATCCGAACGTCAAGAGCTATCTTCTATTGAACGAACCTTCCAACGCTAGCTTCCTTGCGGAGAAAATAACGTCTACAATTAATGAATTAGAGACTTTCAAGTCAGAAACGCGAAACGTAGAATTGTATCTTATTCCATTTGCCGATGAAACAAGTCTGACCATTAACCAAAAGTTATTGATGTTGGTGGGAGTAGTTTTGCTATTAATTACCTGGATCAATTATACCAATCTTAGTGGAGCGAAATCATTGACTAGGGGAAAGGAATTTGGTGTAAGAAGGGTGGTGGGTTCGGACCGGTCACAGCTTATTAAGCAGTTCCTATACGAGGCATTGGTCATATATCTCATTTCTATAGTGGCAGCTACCGCAATTATCCTTAGTGTATACCCAATACTCTTTGATCGGTTTGGTGGACAGTTGCTTTCTATTCTTGAATTTGACACTCCCATCAACTTTGTTTTTTTAGTATTCCTGCTGTTGGGCGCGGTTATCTCGTCAATTTATCCATCATTGTCCGTCTATAGCTCTTCGATCACGAAGCTGCTCAAGAATATGAAGGTTGGAAATCCCAGAGCACAAGGTTTTCAGAGATTTCTGGTAGTTTTTCAATTCACCATTTCCATCATCATACTCATTGGCATCACTACGATTTATAAACAAATGGAATTCATTCAGAACCAAGAAGTGGGTTTTGAAATGGATCATATTATGATCGTCAAACCACCAAAAGATGCCTGGGAAGGGAAATCTAAGCGAATGAACAGCTTCAAAAATCAATTGAAGAATCTGTCTTCCACCCAAGCGGTATCTTCTTCAACCTCCGTCCCACTATGGTGGCCCGGATCACCGACTGATTTTAAAACCAATAGTAGAGAAGAGAACCTTAGGCTAACTGTCCTTCGGGTAGATGAGGAGTATTTTACTTGTTATGGCTTAGAATTGGTAGCGGGAGAAGACTTTCGGGAAGGTCAAGATAAAACCAATCGCACGCGGGTTTTAGTTAATGAACTTACCACCAAGAAAATGGGCTACGTGTACCCGGAAGAAGCCCTGAACCAGACAATTGTCAATCAAAAGACTGAGACTGAATTAGAGATTATTGGCGTGGTAAAAGACCATCATCATGAATCTTTAAGAAAAGAAATCAAACCCCAGGTCTTTGAGTATAATCCAACGGTTGGATTTGTTTCAATCAATTTCAGTTTGTCCGCTCAACCCGGTTTTAAAAATCTAATGAGCAACGTTGAAAGTGTTGAAAATATCTGGCACCAAATCTATCCGGATCAGGCGTTTGATAGTTACTTTTTGGATGAGCGGTTTAACACTGTTTATGAGGAAGAAAAGCTCTTCCAGCAAATATTCTTGACGTTCACTATTATTTCCCTAATCATTACTTTTCTGGGCATATTTGGTTTATCCATGTACATTTCGTCAAGGCGGAAAAAGGAGATAGGGATCAGAAAAGTTTTGGGAGCAAAACCAATTCAAATTCTTGCCCTTTTTACTGATGAGTTTATGAGCAAAGCCGGTTTGGCCATGTTTCTAGGTGTTCCCACTGCCTACTATTTAGTAAGCATTTGGCTATCGAACTTTAATTACCGGATTTCTTTTAGTCCGTGGATTTTAATCATGCCGTGCATTTTTCTATCAATACTCACCTTAGCATCATTAAGTTTCGAAGGCTTGAAGATGGCAAAAGCCAACGTACTAAATATACTAAGGGATGAATAGCAATAGCGAGTGAGAACCAAAAACTTTAAATCACTTCATTGTTTCATTATTAAAAAATCCTCCATAACTAATACATCCATCTCAGTTTGTTGGAAGCAACGTAGTGCGTCTTCGGGAGTGCAAACAATGGGTTCGTCTCGCACAT
>NZ_JBARYM010000274.1:0-6317 GCF_049647865.1 Tunicatimonas sp.
AGTTAAGCATTTATCTATCACCCTTCTACCCTTCCACCCTTTACCTTTCCACCCCTCTACCATCTACCTTTCCACCCTCTTACCCTTCTACCAACAAAACTATACGTGATGAGTTAAAAAAGAAAAAGTGAGACATGGCTGATTCTTTAAATGTATTGGTAGTGGGAGCTACCGGGAGTACCGGAGCGGAGATAGTAAGCAAATTGTATAACGCGGGGCATACGGTGCATGCACTGGTAAGAAATACGGGAAAAGCCCGCCAATTGCTTACTCCCGACATTCACCTGATTGAACACGATCTGCAAGATTATTCGGGATATGATTCGGTAGTGCAGGAAAAAGATGTCATTGTGTACGCAGCGGGTTCTACCTCCTTTAAAAGCTATTATTTTGGAAAGAATACCCCTAAGAATATTGATTATGAGAGTGTGCGCCAGATGGCAATGGCAGCCGAGAATCACGCAGTCAAGCAGTTTATTCTGATTTCATCTATGGGAGTAACTCATCCTTTCTTCTTTCTTAACTTATTTGGGCGAGTGCTCACCTGGAAGTTAAAGGGGGAAAATGCGCTGCGTAGCACTCATCTTAATTATGTAATTATTCGTCCGGGTAAGCTGGTAGATGAAGGCTACGCACCAGAACAGTGCATTCTTTATCAAGACGATAAAATTCGCAACCAAGCCATTAGTAGAGAGGAAGTAGCTGAAGTTACTGCGCAATGTGTAGCCAATCCCGATTTGGTACGAGTGACTTTTGAAGTTGTTAAAGATGAATTGCAAACTGTTGAACCTCTTTCTTCCAAATTCAATCGCCTTATTCCTGACCAGAACCGTACCCCTTACACTCAGGTGAAGATAAACACTTGATAGAAAGTTGGAAGCTTGTAAACCTGAGACCGTTATTGTTTACTCAATGGGAATGTGACTACGCGGTGTCTGCCAAAAGAGCGTAGTACTTGAGATTTGTTAACGCTTAGTCTTACTTTCCTTCCAACTTCGGACTACTAACTCCCTGCCCCCCTGCTCTCTCCGTCTTTTGGTCTCCGTTTGAACCTTATCGGAAGCGGAAGACTTCAGGTTTACGAACATCGAAGTCTAGAAAGTTAGGAATAGGGATACTCCCAATAAGAAATCCAAACCAGCTTTCATCTTCCGGGGTACGGGGGTAGAAGGCAAACCGTATCTGAAACGTCTGAAACGCTAAATTCTCATTTCGTACCCGGAAACCAAATCCGAAACCTTGGTACGATGGGGTGCGGAAAAACTTCTCCCCGGGTTGGGCAATTACGCCGGCATCAGCAAATACAAAGCAAGCTAGCCGAAAGCTGTAGAAATCTATGGGGGGGTACGCTACCCCCTCTAAACCAATGGCAAGCCGTTCGTTACCTTCAAGTGCCCAGCCATCTAAGCCTCGAATACCTTCTTCATCGCTCAATGTGATTAGGCCGAAGCGGAAGTCAATATCTTGAGTTCGTCTGACACCCCGAGTGTAATCTGCTTTTAGAAAAACCCGGTATTGTGTACGCCTGCGGTGAATTAAGTAGCTAAAGGTATTGAGCTGGAATCGGAATACTCCATCCTCTAACCACTTGTTTCGCCAAAAACCACCCCACTTAATCCTGGCCGACACGTACCCTAAAGCTGGAATAAATCCACCCCGAGAGTATAGTAACCCTGTATAATACCGATTATAAAACTCACCGTATTCGGGTCCAGCAATAACCTCTACTAATTGACCAATCGGAATATCTTCGGTTCGTCCGTAAGTATATACCAATGTTTCGGTAGTATAGTAACGTTTTGAAAAGCCAGCTCCAAAGAGGAATAAATTCCGATGATGAAAAGCGGGATTGACATCTGCTGCTACCTGAGGGCGTTCAAAGAAGTGCTGACGATTGTAACGGAAGGAGGCAATCAAACGGGTACGATTATCAAAGTTCCTAACCCCGAAGCTACGAGCCAACCAATAATCCTGATTGAAAATTCCGTAGCGGATAAAAGGTATATCCTCGAAGCGACTAAAAGTATCCAGAATCTGGTAAGAGTTAACCCAGGGATCGAACGTAGTAAGGCGGTTATAGCTTATGTCTATCCCCCCAGCGTATCGGATTTTAGGCACCACAAAGCGTCTGTTCAACGTAAAGCTTCGTATATGATCCCACATCGTATACCGATAGCGCAACTCTCCCGTAATAAAAGAACCCCGAACATTGGGAACACGGTAACGGCCTTCGTAGCCTACTCGAGGAGATTCATCAGGCTCAACGATAATAGTATTACTTAACTGATGTCCCGTTCCTAATATGTTAACGTTATTGACACTTACATCACCTTCTATAAATCCTTCTGGTGAGGCATTGAATGTATAAGGAATCACGTCTTCAGTAATGAGTAGTAAGTCCACCGTGTCAGAATCATTGGCCCTCGGCTGCACAACTAGGCGAGCATCTCGTATGAATCGTAGCGATCGAATGACTCGTTCATTATCGGCCAGTTGAGTCGAGCTTATTACATCTCCCTCTTTTAGAACAAGGTTATTCCTTAGTACACGATCGTGGGTATCTACATGAATTTGATTATAGAACTGTGAAATCTTGGAAGTTGCTTTTCGGGCAGTATCAATTACACTAGGGCCGAATATATCAATCTGCTTGAAATAAATATTGCCTACGTATTTTCCATCATAATCAGTGAGCTCAGGCGGTGGTTCCGACTTCTTCTCTAATGTGTCGGTTGCCGATGAAGGACTACTAAGGTCAAATAGCCAATCAAATATTTGTTCGCCTATTTTGCGAGTTTCTAATGTTTTTTTAAGTCTATTATAAAATATTTGCTGCTCTTCCCCTGCATCCTGCTTAATAATTTCTTCTATTCGGGTACGGATAGTATCAGTAACATAGATGATCGTATCAGTTTTAGTAAAGAATGCACTATCTTTAGTAAAAACGAAGCTATTTTCTTGCACATAGATAGTGTCAATCACTACTTTCTGAATAGTATCTTTCTGAACGGGTACTTTCTGAGCTTGGGCTAACTGCACCCAGCTTAGAAGAACAAAAAGAATAAGATGGACTAAAGAATTAGGACGTTTCATAGCATAGCTACTAATTAAACTACGCTTAGCTAAAAAAGTGTAATGCAGAAAATATTAAACAAAACTTATTAGATCTTAGATGTAATAACTTGATGCTTCACCATTCTTCGTAGTAATTGCCTATAGTTTTTATAGTTATATACAATAAGCAAACGTTAACTGCAAAAATAGCGTGCGTAAACGAGGTCTATATATAATTTTTTTAGAAAAGTGGGATCGCCTCAGACCTTAGTATCACCATTTTTATACAACCTTAGTACCCAATTTGGTGATTAGAAGTAACTTCAGACGTGACCATTCTCTTAAGGTCTTAAATCTCTATAATTATGACTTTCTCAAACAAAAACTTATATTGGTAACAAAAATTAGGGTGATTTCTTTCCATAGCAGAAGTAATACGGGTATTTGATTAGTAATATACTATTTATCTTCCGCAATCGCTGACACTTTCTTAATAATGGCTTCTCCAAAAGTGTATTTTGTTTCAAATAGGTAAACTGCCCAGAAAATGATTCCTGGGAAAATGTTACTGCTTCTCTTCCTATTAATAGTCTATTGTTCTTAGCTAGAAGAGTAGTATCATCAGAGGCAAAGTTGGCGAATAATCATAATTCGTTGAATTTTTTTTACTTATCTTTGTAATTACACTACACGCTGCACCGATAAATCTATGAATTTTGAACCAACCTATGTAGAAAATACTATTGATCTTAAACTGCTATTTAGCGAGATTAAGAAGAAGTGGTATTTATTTCTAATCAGCTTTCTAATCATTATCCCTTTAGCGTTACTGTTTATTAAGTTTGGAGAAAAGCAATATAATGCCTACGGTAGCGTCTTAATTAGCCAACAAGAATTTGGTTCGGTAGGAACCGATCAGGTACTAGTAGATGATAATGGGATTATCGAGCGTAACATCATTTTGCAAGATGAAATTAGACGACTAAAATCGTTCGATCTGATTCAAGAAGCCTTAGGTACCCTTAACTTTGGAATCACCTATTATACAGTAGAAAGTTTCTGGCCTGACTTTTTAAAAGAAGAATGGCTCAATGAAACGTATAGTACATTACCTATCCAAGTTCTGCTAGATTCAAGCCACGTACAGTTGGTAGGAGTGTTAGTACATTTGAATATTGACGATTCAAACAATGTGACCGTTCGGGTAGATGCCGAAGAGGCTACGATATACGACTTCGCTTCCAATGAAAAGGTTGCTGAAGTTGAAGCAGTAGAATTTGAAGAAACTGTTAAGGTCGGCGAACTCTTTAATAATGAGTATCTAGCGGTTCAAATAGCACCTACTTCTGAGGTGCCACCGGCGGGCGATTATTATTTCAAAGTTAACACCCTTGCTTCTTTGGCAGGTAAGTACCAGGAATTGCTGATAGCCCAGCCAGCCGTGACTGCCGCAAACGCTAACCAGCCTGAGTCTAGAGTAGTAAATCTTGGTATAGAGACACCCATTCCTCAAAAGGGTACAGCTTTTCTAGAAGCGCTAGTGGCAACCTACATTGGTAAAGATGTACAGAACAAAAATCAGAAGGGGGTGACTACCGTTGCGTTTCTAGAAAAAGAAATACAAGGAATTGAGAGTTCGCTAAAGAAGGCCAGAAATGCGTTTGGTAAGTTCAGAAACAAACAGGGTATTATCGATATGGCCCAAGGTAAGTTGCTGGGTATGACCAAGCAAAACGAGCTGGAAGCAGAAAAAAATGCCTTAGAAGATAGACTAGCGTATTACAAAAGAACCGCTCGGGCACTTCAGAATGAGGGTGTTCTGGTAGTACCTTCTGCTGTCGGTATTAATGATCATTCTTTTGAACAACTAGTGATAGAGCATATTGAAATGGATGCCCGATCTAAGAGGGGAATCAATTTTAATAACGAAAATAATCCGTTAGTAAACCAGATAGAGCAGCAGTTAGCTTCGCTCAAAGGTGCAATATCTACCAACCTTGATAATGCAATTGTTGCTACCCAGGCCAATTTAAAAAGTGTAAATCGTAGAATAGGCCAACTCAACACTCAAATTAGTACTGTACCGGACAACGAACAAAAGCTTACCAAACTAGAGCGCGATGTTGCTTATTATCAGGAGAAGTACGACTATTTGATACGAAAAAAGGCAGATGCCGAGTTAGCGTTGGCAACCAATTTACCCGATATTGAAGTGGTAGATAGTGTTAAGATTGCTCCTGAGCCGGTAGCCCCTAACGGTAAGCTGATTCTACTGCTGGCTTTGGCATTATCGCTTATTCTTCCATTTGGGTTTATTGTCCCCCGCCTGTTCTTTGGTAGTGACCTGGTTAACAAATCAGACATAGAAGGGCATACGGAAATTCCTATGTTGGGGGTCATTTCTAATGGGCCAAAAGCAGGTGGTTTAGTGGCGAAAAATATGCCGAATACTGCCGTTGCTGAATCGTTTGAATACATCCGAATTAATCTTCAGTACTACTTTCGGGAGCGCAACAACCAAGTAATTGGTATCACCTCATCTGTTGAGGGGGAGGGTAAAACGTTTTGTGCTACGAACCTAGCCTGGACATTTGCCGAAGCTGGACAAAAAACGCTACTAATCGGCTGTGATTTCCGTCGCCCTAAAGTAGACAAGTACTTCAAGAATGATACGCTGTACGGTCTAGCCAACTATCTGGAAAAGGGGTTTGAAGTAGAAAAGTTGTTTCGCCCATCTTCTTCCTCAAACTTGGATGTAATCTTCTCTGGATTCTCTAACGAAAGTCCTATTAAGCTGCTGGAAAAACCATCGTTGCGAGAGCTGATAGAACAAGTTAAGTCAAAGTACGATCAAATTATTGTAGATACTCCGCCGGTAGGCCTGGTAGCTGACTATCTTATTTTGGAGCAATTTTTTGATCTAACCTTATTTGTAGTTCGTGATAACTACACGGATAAAGCAACAATTAAAGGCGTCAACGAAATTCAGAAAAAAAATCAGATCAAGCATTTGAACTTACTGCTTAACGGGGCAGCCGCCTCAGGCTATGGATACGTACAAGCTAAGAGCAGCTACTATCGGGATTCGGCTTCGCTAAAGTCGCGCTTTAAACTATCCTGATTCTCAACCTTCACTTCTCAGGTATGGTTTTCAGATTTAGCTTACTTTGTCTCCTCCTGCTGCTTGCCAATATAGCATACGGCAGTGATAAAGTACCGGTCCACCCTCGGGTTTTTGTGCAACAGTCAGATATAGCTTTAAT
>NZ_JBARYM010000275.1:0-5813 GCF_049647865.1 Tunicatimonas sp.
ACCGGAGCACTAATGATTGGTACGGCAGGGTTACCTCACGTTATTGTCCGCTTCTTCACCGTTCCTCGCGTTCGCGATGCGCGACTATCCGCCGGTTATGCGCTGGTATTTATTGCTATTCTGTATACCACGGCACCAGCAATTTCAGCCTTCGCCCGTACGAATATGATTAACTCAGTTTCGGGAGTTTCAATCAATGACCTTCCTTCTTGGGTTACTAATTGGCAAGCCACCGGACTAATTACTATCGAAGACAAAAACCAAGATGGACGGGTGCAGTATGTGGCGGATGCCGAACAAAACGAGTTTATAGCTGACCAGGACATAATGGTCTTGGCCAATCCTGAGATTGCTCGCTTACCCAACTGGGTGATAGCTTTGGTGGCTGCCGGAGGATTAGCAGCGGCACTTTCTACTGCTGCCGGACTGCTACTGGTTATCTCTACTTCTATTGCTCACGATCTGATCAAGAAGCAGTTGAAACCCGATATTTCCGATGCAGGGGAGCTATGGGCAGCGCGGGGAGCCGCGGCAGTAGCGGTAATTATTGCGGGTTATTTTGGTATTAACCCACCCGATTTTGTAGCGGCCGTAGTTGCTTTAGCCTTCGGATTGGCGGCAGCCTCTTTCTTTCCAGCAATTATTATGGGCATCTTCTACAAGCGGATGAACCAAGCGGGAGCTATCAGCGGAATGGTGACTGGGTTGCTGATTATGATACTCTATATCCTGAAGTTTAAGTTTGATCTGTTGAGAGGCGGAGGTGCTGACGATTGGTGGCTTGGTATTTCACCCGAAGGATTCGGGTTTGTAGCCATGCTGGTTAACTTTCTGATCTCAATGGTAGTATGTCATATGACTGATCCCCCACCCGCCGATGTGCAGGAGATGGTAGAAAGCATTCGTTATCCTCGAGGAGCTGGAGAGGCGATAGAACATTGATGATTGATTAGTAATGAATAATGATGAAATAAATGGCGTATGCCATCTCATTAATCATTTGTCATCAATCGTTATTCAATAATTGTCAGAAATTGGTAATATTAGCAACTTACCAACAACCTACAATTTTACTATGAGCAACAAAATACAAACCCTGGGGGGCTACATTCACGAATATCAGAAAAGCGTACAACAACCCGAACAGTTCTGGGCTAGGATCGGCGAGTCCTTCCACTGGCGCAAGGGATGGGATGAAGTGGTAGAGTGGAATTTTGAGGAACCAAGTATTAAATGGTTTATTAACGGCAAGCTCAATATTACCGAAAATATTTTGGAGCGCCACCTGTATACATTAGGTGATCATCCGGCAATAATTTGGGAACCTAATAATCCAGACGAAGAAAATAGAATAATCACCTACCGGCAGCTGTACGAGCAAGTTTGTCAGTTTGCTAACGTTCTAAAGGCCCAGGGGGTAGAAAAGGGCGACCGGGTTATTATTTATATGCCAATGGTTCCTGAGTCAGCAGTAGCAATGCTAGCCTGCGCTCGAGTAGGAGCCGTACATTCGGTGGTATTCGCCGGATTTTCTGCTACCTCATTAGCCGATCGCATTAATGATTGCGAAGCAAAAGTAGTGCTGACATCCGATGGCAATTTTCGAGGCAAGAAAACTATTCCGGTAAAAGCCGTAGTAGATGAAGCATTAGAAAATACGAGCACTATTGAGCGGGTTATTGTACTAAAGCGTACCAATACAGAAGTTACGATGAAAGATGATCGTGACCTCTGGTGGCACGAGGCTATTGAGGGCGTCTCGGTAGAAAATAAAGCCGAAGAAATGGATTCGGAAGACATGCTCTTCATTCTGTACACTTCAGGATCAACCGGCAAACCCAAAGGCGTAGTGCATACCTGCGGAGGTTATATGGTCTACACCCACTATACCTTCGAAAACGTTTTTCAGTATACGCAAGGGGATGTCTACTGGTGCACAGCTGATATTGGCTGGATTACCGGCCACTCTTATATTGTGTATGGTCCTTTGTTAGCCGGAGCTACCACCTTAATGTTTGAAGGGGTGCCTACCTATCCAGATGCCGGACGGTTCTGGTCAGTAGTAGATAAGTATCAGGTGAAACAATTTTATACCGCCCCTACAGCTATTCGTGCATTGCAGGCTTATGGACTGGAACCGCTGGAAGGCTACTCACTTGAATCACTAAAAGTAATTGGTTCGGTAGGTGAACCCATTAACGAAGAAGCTTGGCACTGGTACCACGATCATGTAGGAAAAGGCCGATGCCCAATTGTAGACACCTGGTGGCAAACCGAAACCGGAGGAATCTTAATATCGCCTATTCCAGGAGTTACCCCCACCAAGCCGGGTTATGCAACTCTTCCTTTACCCGGAGTGCAGCCAGTTATTGTAAATGCTGATGGCAAAGAGCTTAAGGATAATAGTGTACAAGGTAATCTATGTGTAAAGTTTCCCTGGCCGTCCATGCTACGAACTACCTACGGCGACCACGAGCGTTGTCGGCAAACCTATTTCTCAACCTATAAAGGATTATATTTTACCGGTGATGGGGTGAAGCGAGACGAAGACGGCTACTACCGTATTTTGGGTCGGGTCGACGATGTGATTAATGTATCAGGACACCGTATGGGCACTGCCGAAGTAGAAAATGCTATTAACGAACATCCGAAGGTAGTAGAATCAGCTGTAGTAGGCTATCCACACGATATAAAGGGGCAAGGCATCTACGCTTACGTAATTTGCGATTTAACCGATCGTTCGGAAGAAAACTTAGCCAATGAAATTCGGCAGACAGTAAGCCAGATTATTGGACCAATTGCTAAGCCTGATAAAATTCAGTTGGTACCTGGATTGCCTAAGACACGCTCCGGTAAAATTATGCGTCGTATTCTTCGCAAAATTGCCCAAGGTGATACTAGTAATTTAGGAGATACCTCTACGTTGCTGAACCCAGAAGTGGTTGAGGAGATTATGAAAGGACAAGCGCTATAAAAAAAGGGCAACCATAATGGTTGCCCTTTTTCATTGATACAATATATTTAAGATATTTTAGTATCGGCTGTTGTATCCACCGCCGCCACCACCGAAACCGCCGCGACGTTGTCCGCCACCGCCGCCTTCGCCTTTAGGGCGGGCTTTCTTAACTACAATGTCACTACCATCAAACTCAACTTCGTTAAGTTCTGAAATAGCACGATTGGCTGACTCGTCGTCAGACATTTCAACAAAGCCAAAGCAACGTGAATTTCCAGTCTCCCGGTCAAAAATCACTTTAGCTGAATCGACCTCGCCGTATTCAGCGAACAGGTCGTTTAAGTCCTCACTAGTTGTTGAAGGACTTAATTTTGCTACGAATAAATTCATAAAAAGAATAAATAATAATAAATAAAGTAATAAGATAGCGTATTGTATAAAACAAGTAATTCAATAAAACTACGAGATATACCGTATTCTATCCGACAAAACTACATTTTCTTTTCTAGAAAGGTTCAAGTTTGCACAATTGATTATCTAAAAATCGGGCTTTATTTTTTAAAAACTTGTTTTAATACTGTTCTACTTGTTATTGTACAACTAATTACCAGCCATGAATCGTTTAAAATTCCTTTTTCTGCTACTATTGATCAGTTTTACAGCTTCTGCTCAAGAGACTTTGTACGTCGGAACCTACTCGGTTAGAGGAAGCGAAGGTATATATGTATATTCCTTTGATCGAGATAATCAGTCTTTTTCTTTAAAACAAACAGTAAATACCCCCGAAAGCCCCTCATTTCTGACAGTTAGCCCAGACGGACACTACCTCTACTCCGCCAACCGAGGAGGTACGGAAGAATATCCTGATTGGGGTTCAGTATCATCGTTTTCTATTGATAAAAAATCGGGTGAACTGTCGCCTATAAATCAAATTTCATCTTACGGCATTAGTCCCTGTCATGTACATATTGATGGTAACCAAGATTGGTTGTATGTTTCGCATTACGGCGGTGGTTCATTGTCAGTATTTCCTATTAAGAATGGTGGAAGCGTTGGATCGCTGGCCGATTCGGTTCAACATACGGGAAGTAGTGTAAACCCTAATCGCCAAGAAGCACCGCACGTACATTCAATTCAGTCTATTCCTCAAAGCAACTACTTTATTACGGCTGATTTGGGGCTAGACTACTTGAAGATTTACGAGATGAAAGATAAAAACGCGCTGCCTGCACCAGTTGCCTACATAACTACTGAGGCAGGTGCCGGTCCTCGGCATTTTTCCCAATCGAAGAATTCTTCATACATCTATGTAGCCGAAGAGTTAACCTCTACGGTGAGCGTTCATTACTTAAACATTAAAGAAAGGAAGACACATCAGGTTCAACGGGTGTCTACACTACCGGAAGGTTTTTCTGATAATAATTCGGTAGCTGACATACACAGCAGTCCCGACGGCAGATTTTTGTACGTTTCAAACCGAGGTCATAACAGCCTGGCGATTTTCGAAATCAATGCTGATACGGGTAAACTGACCTCGCGAGGATATCAAAGCACCCTAGGTGAGGTTCCCCGGAATTTTACTATCGATTCTCAGGGTGAATTTGTACTCGTAGCTAATCAGAACACCGATAATATTATTTTCTTTCAGCGTAACAAAGAAAACGGTCAGCTTACTGCTACCGGAACCGAGCTATCGGTACCTAGCCCAGTATGCCTCGAAATTAAATAGCGTTATTAAATAGTCTACGCAAGAAACTCATCCGGATACTTCACTTCGCCAATAACGCCATCAAGACCACCTTCGATGAGTTCTATTGCCATACAATTTTCTTCAGGAACATCGAATGGAAGTTTGATACCATACTTACTAGCAAGTTCATAGCCAAACCGAGAGTAATAGTCCTGATGTCCGGGTAAAACGACTGACTTAAAGCCTAAAAATTTAGCTCTTTCGTGTGCTTCAGCAATTAACTTAGTCCCTACTCCCATCCGCTGATATTGAGGTAACACCGAAACCGGAGCGAGGGCTAATGACTCGTAGATTTTACGATTATTTTGGATGATTATCTTAGTTAGCAGAATGTATCCGATAACATTGCTATCATTCTCAGCAACGAGGGAAAGTTCAGGTACAAAGGCTGATGATCCGCGTAAGCGTTCTACTAAATACCCTTCCCGGTGGTCGCTTAGAAGTTCATCTTGAAAGGATGCTTCAATCAGCTTAAATACCGCTGAATAATCGGTAGACTCTTCCCGACGTATTAATATCTCCATTCTTAGTTTATTCCAAGGTAACTACTACTTTGCCATAACTTTCTCGGGATTCAATAAACTGGTGGGCCTGCGCCATTTCATCAAACTGGAATACCCTAGATACAACCGGTTTTATGTCTTGATCCTTAACGAACTTGGTCAATGTTGCCCACTCCCGCTCCACTACTTCCCGATGCTCAATAAGGTAGCCAATATGGGTGGCCAATAGTCCGGTGGAACGCTGGGCCATTTGTAGGATTTTGGCTTGAGGGATGTTCTTGATCAAATCTGGCCAGGTAAGTGGATTACGCTTACTCCATTTTAGTCCGGCCATTCCAGCAATAACCATCTTTCCGAAAGGGTTAAGCAAATCACGGCTTTTGCGGAAAGTTTCACCACCTACCAACTCCAGCACCACATCTACTCCCCCACCCGACTGAGCTTCCCGGACAACCGAAGCAAAATCCAACTCCTGGTAATTGATCGGATAATCTACTTTTAATTTCTGAAGCAATTCTAATTTCTCAGGTTTGCTAGCGGTTCCGAAAACTTTACAGCCCTGGGCTTTGGCTAATTGAACCGCAGCCGTACCCACTCCCCCCGC
>NZ_JBARYM010000276.1:0-1962 GCF_049647865.1 Tunicatimonas sp.
ACAATTACCAAAATCAATTCAACTATTTTATCTCTCCTGCTGATAGAGCGGAGGTAAACGTAGATCCAGTTTCTTTCAATTTGAGTTTGCTAAGGTATATTGATTCTGACCGATATATGCGAACAAACCGGGCAGTAGAACAAGTTAATGAAGACTACAACGTTTTACGAACGAAGAATTTACTAAGCGCGTGGTTTTTTGGAATAGGGCCATCATCCGCCCTACAGATGACCAAATCTTTTTACTTGAAAAAGAATTTCTTCTTCTTCTATGATAATTATTCTGCTGCCATTTTGCCCGACCTGACGTTGGGCCGATACTTCAATAACGTAGATGCCAATGTAAATGTATCCTATCGTACCTACGGGGATCGTTACGAAGGATTTGACACAGTAATAGAAACGCGAAGGCACTCAGTAGGGGTTGAGTCAGTCAAGTTCCTATTTAATTATCTTGGATTTGTACCTTTTGCAGGGCCAATACTTTCCTATGAAAACCTGCGCACCTCAGTAGATGGAATTGATTACAGAGAGAATAAAGTAGCCCTTGGGATTACATTTGGTTGGGACATTCGGGTAACAAAAACCGGTACAAGCCTTTTACGAACAAATTTACGCTACTACCCTAACTTACATATGAATGTTGAAGGTGAAAAAATGATGTTTGACCATCTTGAGTTCAATTTTATACAATGGGTACAGTTCATTGGAAGAAAAAAAGCACTAAAATAATAAAGGCACGTAACACATACGAAATCTTAGTACCCTGTGGGACGCCACACTTTATATTTCAACCGCTAACAACCGTCATCAAAAATGGAAAGATACTACACAATCGGAAGTTTGAAACCTTTTAGTGAAATTGATATTAAGAAGATTGAAGATACTATTGGCTCTACCTTACCGGAAGGTTATAAGAACTTTTTGATGACTTATGGGTTCGGCGATATCAGTGAACTCTTAATGATTACTCTTCCTGATAAAGACTATTTCCGGTCAACCTTTCAAGATGCTTTAGATATATGGGAACTGACAATAGAAGAAGAAAAAACTATCATAGACGGGATAATAATAGCCAGAACAATTGACGGGGACACTGTTCTATTGATTCCAGGTAATAAATCGCCATTTGTGGTAATGCCAAGGCACTCAATGAGTCCGGTTTATTTTAGTACGTTTAACAAAGTAATTAATTTCTATGTATCGAATTACAAACTTGAAGACAACATCTATTTTGATAGCTACGATAACTTCAAGTTGAAGGTATTTTCGGATTTTGTACAAAATGGAATCTTGAATAAACCTCTTTTTGAGAAAGTACATAAGCGGTTTATTGACAAAATTGCGTTTGATAGGATTATAGAAAATAGGCAACCGAAGTATATTATTCAAAAGATTGGGGGTTGGGTATACTTTGATCTGGTTAACAAAAGCTCGATCCGTGTTAAATTTCAGCAACAATTTGAAGAAGAGGCGAATAGAATAGTTGAATTTATAAATAGTGAAATGAACGCTAACGATAGCTAACAGAACTTATAAGTAATGCAAGGTTCAGCGCAATATCATAATTGAAGATCCTCAGAAAATTATTGGACGGGCCGACCTAATTGTGCTAATACTTATCCTGGGAGGATGCCTTTACCTGATTGAAAAGATCGGAGCGTTAAATCAAGGACTGAATCAACTAATAGCACTATTAAGCGGTAAACAATCCCTAGCATTAATAATTATCGCTGTGCGGTTTATCAGGGGAATTAGTATTGACTTACAAGAGGAAATTATAGCCATGACTCCCATACTGCTGCTGTTTGGACTTGGTATTGGATTTAGTGTATCAACTATGGTGTTTGCCAGCAATGGGTCAGCCGTGTTAGGAGCTACCTTCAGCCCGTTCAACCCGTTTGAAATGGTGGTCGCCCAGCAAGAAGCTGGCGTAGAACTACTGTCTGGTTAGAACTTAGAT
>NZ_JBARYM010000277.1:0-5700 GCF_049647865.1 Tunicatimonas sp.
CTTTAACCTTCACCATCTCACCCTCTCTATCTCATTCGTAAATTTTAAGGAAAAGTTATGCAACATTTTCTATAAGAGCTTTACACCCAAAGGTGACTGTTTCAGATCTTCAACGGTATCAATATCATTTAGCACCGGAAGTTCTTTTAGTGATAATGCTAACTGAGTTACGTCGTCTCGAGTATTTTCGGCCACCGACTCAGTACTCCACTCTTTGTTGGAAAACAAAGAAGTATACAACTGGTTCATTCCCAGCAGATAATATCCTCCGTCCTGCGATGGGCCTAGTACGACATCGTGCTCGTGCAAAGCAGTAAAAGCATCAGTTAAATGCTGGGTCGTCAACTCAAAACAGTCGGTACCGATGATGCAGATACGGGAATAGCCTTGGGCAAAACCCTGAGCAAAAGCCTGCTGCATCCGCTCGCCTAAATCACCCGCTGACTGTAGTGCCTTGTGAAAAATATCTCCTTCCCACTGGTCGTCAGTTACAATGTGGGGAGTGTAGTAAACGATTTTATCTTGCGATATAGAGGATGTAACTGCATGGGTATGAGATAGCAACGCCTGATAAATTTCTAGTGCTTTTTCATTACCCACGCTGACTGCCAGTCGAGTTTTTGCTTTCCCGAGCTCAGGCACTTTGGCAAAAATGATCAGTAGTTCTTTATCAGAATTCATCAGCTTTTAGTCCACGGTCGGCAGTTATCATTCAGTACTTTCAATCTTCGGTCTCCGGTTTCCGTCAATACACTTTCACTCCGTTTCTTAGCCATTTAGACCAGTTTCGATTGTAGGTATGTACGCTGTCGGTGGGTTGGTTATGAGAATTAATGATTTCTTTGTCTTCGTTTTTCCACTGGAAGATACCGCCGTACAGGTTGTAAACATGCTGGAAACCGGCTTCCTTCATCGCTTCGCCTACTCGCTCACTACGGTAGCCTACCGAGCAGTAAACCACCACGGTATCTTCTTTAGAAAGACTACTTAGCTGATTGATATCAAATGAATCATAGTCAACTAGTTGCGCCTCCGGTAAGTGGCTCACATTGTACTCTTCTGGGGCGCGAGTATCTAGCAATACCATGTTTGTTCGGTGTTGCTGAAGACTATCTAACGTAGCCGACTGCATTAGCGGAACTGAGTTTTTGTAGAGCGAAGCTAGCTTTTCATCGTAGTTTTTTTGTCCACACGCCAAAAGGGAAATACTTACCATTAGGATTAGCCCAACACTCAACCGCAGAAACTCCTTCATTATTTTTCTACATTAAATCCGGCAGACTGCCAGCTCCGAATACCTCCGTTTAGGTTTTTTACATTTCGGTAACCCGCCTTCAGCAATTGCTGGGCTATTAGCCCGCTTCGCCCTCCCGACAAGCAGTACACCACAATGGGAGTTTCTTCCGAAATATCCTGAATATTGCTTAGCTGAAAGGTAGTGTAATTGACAAATCGGGCATTTTCCAGATGGCCGGTTTGGTATTCTTCCGGCGAACGGGTATCGAGCACTACAATACTACTATCTTCTCGCAAAAGTGCTTGCAGATCATCTGCCTCAACCAGCGGCATAGTAGTTTGCCCTACGCAACTGAACGACAATAAAACAAAGAGATGCAAAACCAGAAATATCTTATTCATCATCCATCTGAAAAAAAAATGTGTAGTACGGTTTATTATTAGCTAAACGCTGGATAAGCAGCGCAGCTTCGCGAGCGTGATAGTCGCCCCACATGCTAGACTCACCATTCGCAATTTTGCTGCCTTCGGGCACATAGTCCCAACCGTTGGGTTGATGATAGATAGAATGCAGAATTAATCCCTGGTGATCCTCGTCCGTACTTAGATAAGGCTCACGGAACAGGGTATCAAGCACAGTAAGCCCCGCCTGAAAATATCTTTTACCACTTTCATCTTTTCCCTTGCTTTGGAGATATTTTCCTAGCCGAAGCAAACCCTGCGCTGCAATGGCTGCCGCTGAGCTGTCGATAGGTTCGTAATCATTATACGGATCAGACGGATTATCCAGATAATCATCCATCTTATGAAGATTGGGTGCTCCCGTATCCCAGTAGGGAATACCGTCGGTGGGAGTATGTTCTATATAAAAATCGCAGGTAGCTTTCGCAGCTTTTAGCATAAAACTTTCAATCTCGGCACGGTCGCCGTAGTCGCTTAGTTCTTCATCGCTTAGTGTATCCAGAAATTCCAGTTCTTCGGCAAAACCACATATGGCCCAAGCCAGACCACGCGTCCAAGTAGAGAAACCCGTGTACCCCTGTTGTGAGTTCGGACAGCGATAGTTACCATCTTTGGTATTAAAAACACATTCATGAGCCGCTCGACCACGAATATCGTAGGCATCGCGACCTTCGCCGTAGAAAACAGAATAATCAGCCGTAGCTTTCAAATGCTGTAATGCCCGGTGCAGCAGATTAATCTTCACATCGTTTTCGGCTTGTAGCACGTGGCCTAGTTGATGCGCGACCATCAGTGCCCGACAGGAGCGAATAGTATCTACGAACAACGAGTGCGGCCCATTAAATGAGTGAATAAATCCCCCGTGCTTGGTCTTAGTCCAGCGGGTGGCCTGGGCTGCTCCGGAGGCTTTCAAGGCTATTTCGTAAAAGTGCTGTTCCCAATCATTGTGAGGAATCTTACCCTCCCGCATCAAGCGGCTTAGGTTGCCGTAGGTACTCACGTTATTAAAGCCATGATCGTGTACTCCGATATGGCTTACGTGCGGAGCCATTTCTGCTACCGTTTTGCTACGGCCGATGTTCAGAAACTGCTCATCGCCAGTAGCATCAAACTGCAAAATAGCCGAACCGTACTGAAAGCCCTGCGTCCACTCGGTCCAACCGCGGGTGGTATAGTGCCCTTTAACGGTAAAAACCGGCGAGCCCTTAGTTTCGTCGTAATGATTTTCAATATGCAGAATCTTCTGACCGGATAGCTCCCAGAAAGTATCTAGCAGTGGTTGTAAAGATTGCGGAGTAAGTTGGTGATTGATCTTCAGCATGAATAGTTGAAATTTGCCCGAAGATAAAGAGAATGGACTAGAGGGGCAAACTGAGAAGTAACTACTGGAAACCAGATGCTATTTTTGATTATTAGCCGGTTGTTGGTAGATTAAGTGCTTCGGTGCTATTTCTGCTGTATGCAGAATCAGGTGCGGACAGCTAAAAACATTGTGCACTACTATTCTCTTGAGCAGAATAGGCACAATTGATATTATAAAAGTTACGGCAATTAATCTTCATTGCCCGCTAATATCAGTCGCATAAAGGAGATATTGCTATTATCAATTAAATAATCTCAATAGCTGCTAGATAGATACTATTCCATTTAAAAAGCTTTTCTATTAGTGGATTTCCCAGCCCTCACTCAATACGATTCATCTTCTTGAGCATTGGGAATATCGGTAGCTGTGATGCTCAACGTTAAATTTGTTAGAGAAAGTTGAAGAGCACTCCAGGAAAAGTCTCGCTAGACAGTTTCAAAAGCGCAAACCGGGAAAACATAAAATCAGCCGAGGCGTGCCGCCTGCGAGGCAAAGCGATTAATTGTAGGGGTCTCGATAATATCATTTCCGGTAATATCAAAGTCACCGTAGCCCTGATCATCCGTCATTATAATAATGATGTTGGGCGAAATAGCAGCCTCACTACTTTGAGCAATTATGTTCAATGAAAAGACAAACAGTAAAATTGTTGCGAAGAAGATATGAGACATGAATGGTTAGTTTCATTACCAAAATACGAAAACAAACTCTTTCGTGCGGCTGATAGAACTAACTTCCTATCATAGGAGTACAAGTATCTGTCTAATGTGGATACTTATTTCTGGTGGGATATAAAAGGATAATTAGAAAAGACAGTTAGCTGGATAATATTCAGGGCGTTTTTCTCTCGGCAGACTGCTTTAGCCGACGCAAACTAGTTCGCACCTTGGCAACTCTCTTTCTGCTTTTTCGACATTGCTTCTTGCTCTCTTCAACTAAAGCCGTAGAATCCTGTAAGTAGCTATTTAACATTTCTTTAGTTTTAAATAAGTAACAGTTATCTATTTGATGAACAGACTATATGAAAAATATCAACTGTGTCAACAATATCAACTGTAATGATAAGAACAAAAATATTCTAATCGGGGTAACTATACATAAAATCAGTCAGTATTACGTTAGCCAATCCTAAGGGACGCACTAATACAATTTAGTCCTTTGGCCTATAGCGTCAAATTTAGTGCTAATGTACTAAATTTTGCCCAAATAATATTTGAACGAATTATGTAGGGTTGATTTTTCCCATTTTGCCTGCTGAAGTGAGGTACATTTTCGCCAATTATACCCTAGGCGTGCGCTGACTTTAACTATAATTATCAGTCGGTAAGCAAGGAAAGCACTATCTTCTATCTATTTGGTTTAAAAGTTTGCCTATTTAAATTATCTATGAAGACGATTCGCCAGATATTAGATTTTTAGTCACTACACTCAAGTATCATAAAACACTAATCCAATGAATGCTTTTGTCATTAACCAATATGGTTCACCCGCCGTTATAAAGGCTACTAAGATAAGCACTCCTCTTCTGGGACCAAAAGAGGTACTGATTCATGTGGTAGCTGCTGGTTTAAATCCACTTGATTACAAAATAAGGCGCGGCGACCTTAAAAACATGATCCGCCTTTCGTTTCCGAAAGTAATTGGTACTGATGTGGCAGGAACGGTAGTTGGAATAGGTAGCCAAGTCACTGACCTTCAGCCTAATGATGAAGTGTACGCTATGTCACCTGCGCCAAACTTTGGGGGATTTGCCGAATACGTAGCGGTAGATACCAAGCACGTAGCTAAAAAGCCCACAAACCTATCGTTTAAAGAAGCTGCCGCTTTTCCAGCCGCTGGACTTACTGCTTGGCAAGCATTGCGAAAAAAAGCGAATATCAGCTCGGGAAGTCGTGTTCTGGTTAACGGAGCTTCCGGTGGAGTTGGTACGTTTGCGGTTCAGGTCGCTAAAGTAGCTGGTGCTTACGTTACTGGCGTATGCAGTGCCCAAAACATTCAGCTAGTAAAAGAGCTAGGAGCGACTGATGTAATTGACTATAAACTTCAGGATTTTACCCGGATGCACCAACAGTACGATGTGATTTTTGATGCGGTTGGCAATCGCTAGTTTTCGGAATGCAAACCTGTTTTGGCGAAAAAAGGAACGTATGTTACTACCAATGTTTCGCCGAAGCTAATGTTTCAATCTGCTTTTTCCGCTATTCGTGGGAAGAAGTGTAAAATGATTATGGTAAAATCTGATAAAGAAGATTTGTACCAGTTAGCCCAGTTTACCGAAGCTAGCATGATCAAACCTATTACTCAAAAGGTATACGATGCTACTGAAAAAGATATGGTTGAAGCTCACCAGCAGTTAGAAAGCGGACACACCGTAGGTAAACTAATTATGAAGATGAACTTCCCAGATGCCGATAACTGAAATTAAGAACCTACTGACTATCCGGTGTATTCAAAACAATCTTCTTTGGTAATAGGGGTGAAATAATCAGCTTCTTCCAGTAGCACGGCGGCGGTGGTTTTTTCTACGGCGGCAATCTCTACCCGCACTCCTTCCGACTTCAGATGCCGCACTAGTTCTACGTAATCAGCATCGCCCGAAAGAATTACGATGGCATCTACTTTATGCGCCAGTTGGGTTG
>NZ_JBARYM010000278.1:0-2170 GCF_049647865.1 Tunicatimonas sp.
TTACCTTTTCCGCCGTCTTTGAAATGGACGACGAAGGGCAAATCAAGAAAGAATGGTTCGGTCGAACCGTGATCTACTCCGACCGACGATTTGCCTACGAAGAAGCGCAGGAGCGCATCGACACTCAAAAGGGTAACTTTGCCGAAGAAATTATCCAGCTAAATAAGCTCGCCAAGAAAATTCGCGATGAGCGGTTTAGTCAGGGTGCCATTAGCTTTGAGACCACCGAGGTACGCTTCCGACTGGATGAAGACGGTACTCCGGTAGAGGTGATTCCCAAAGTGCGGGTCGATGCGCATAAGTTGATTGAAGAATTTATGCTACTGGCCAATAAACGAGTGGCGGAGTTTGTCTATCACTACCAGAATAAAAAAGAAAAGAACACTTTCATCTACCGGGTGCACGACTACCCGAATATAGAAAAGGTTGCTGATTTTGCTCAGTTTGCCCAGCGGTTTGGCTATAAGCTGCACACCACCGACGATAAGATCTCTAACTCCATCAATGAGCTGATGCTGGCGGTAGAGGGGAAGCCGGAACAGGATATTTTGCAGTCGATCGCGATCCGTACCATGGCGAAAGCGATTTACACCACCGAAGCCAAGGGGCACTTTGGCTTGGCCTTTAAACATTATTCGCACTTCACCTCCCCCATTCGCCGCTACCCCGATGTAATGACCCATCGCCTGTTGGCGCACTACTTAAGCGGTGGAAAATCACCGGAAGCCGAGCCGTACGAGAAGTTGTGTGAGCACTCGTCGGAACGGGAGAAGCGCGCCGCCGATGCCGAGCGGGCCTCTATCAAGTACAAGCAAGTGGAATACATGGCGAAGCGCGAACAGCAGGAATTTGATGGTATTGTATCGGGCGTAACCGAGTGGGGCGTGTACGTAGAGATGGTACAGAGCAAATGCGAAGGCATGGTACGCATGGCCGATATGAACGATGACTACTACGAGTACGATGCCCAGAACTTCCGGGTGATTGGTCGCCGCCGGAAACGCATCATCGCGCTAGGCGACAAGGTAAAAGTCAAAGTAATCAATACCGACCTCGACCGGAGAACGATTGACCTAGAATTCGTGAAATAATAAATAGCTGGGAGTAGGAAGTTTAGAGCTTAGGGTTTATGCACTCCTGCCCCACGCGCCCAGCTCCCAGCCATTCGTTAGTTGTTTTTCAACAGCGTGCTGCGGTAGACTTCACCATCGGCTACTACCCGCAAGAAATACGCCCCGGGCTTTAGTCCTAGCGCACTAAGATCTACTGCTTGCTGACGTTCTTTTATGACTCGGTGTAGCACATTACCACTAAAGTCCGTAATCTCGACGGTTATCTGGGCCTTTTCACTCTCAAAGCTTACCGTTAGTTGCTCCTCAAGCGGAACCGGATAAGCGGTCATCTCCCCTACCTGAAGTACTTCTTGACGAGCTACGGCAGTATTGGAACCGCTTCCCTGATTCGTCAGTAGCACGACCCAGTCTTGATTAGTACTATTGGGTGGGTTACCTACCGAGACACTACCAGTAGCCGTCACACTAGCCACCGAACCGGTTTGTAGATTGCCACCACTGCGGGGGTTGTACCAGCGCACATCATAATCTGCGCCGTTGCTACCCAGATTAACACTTACTGAACCGCCATTTTCCAGATAGATCGCGTAAACTTCACCGGTTTTCGCTAGACACCAGCCGTTATTGACGAGGCTATTGTTAGGCTGCATTTCCCAGAAAGGAATACGCTGCTGGAAAAATTGCAACGCGTAGCGAGTATAGTCCCACATCAGGTCTCGGCTGCGGTAATCTTGCAGGGTTAAGTCCGATTGTGGTAAACGGTAGCCGTAGTAGTACTCCACTCCGGCACCCCCGGCCATCAGATTGCCCCATAAAGTTTTCTTCCGGATATCATCCTGAGTAACATTTACCGTATTCCCGTTATTGTCTTTACCATTATAGGTGTTCCCAGTAATGGGATCGGTGTAGCCCAAATCGGGGGGCACACCGATGTTGGCACTTCCCTGCTCATCGTTGGCCACTACCCAGGGTTTTCCGGCGGCCAGTGACTCTTCCACCCACTTTTTAGTATCGCGGTACACGTTGGAGTAACCGGTTTGAATCGATGCTCCGGTTAATAATGACTGATTGCCTAGCAAAGGATCGTACACCTCGTC
>NZ_JBARYM010000279.1:0-12958 GCF_049647865.1 Tunicatimonas sp.
GTGCAAAACTTGCAGAGAATCCGCGTAGTTGGAAATGAGTATTTTTCCGTGGCCAAGTGGTACCGCGTCCCTTACTTCCTGCGATACGTTTAGCTGGGTTTCTTTCCAAGGTAAAGGAACAAAAGCAGTATCCTGATGAAGCAGGACCACTCCGGTAAAGTTATCATTCCATCCCAGGGAGACACTGAGTTTGCGGTTGTTCCCCAAGCATAGAATATCGACCGCCCCATCGCTATCAAAATCATGGGTAACGAACGCATTGATCGGACCGGTTTGCGCTACTCGGGGCAAAGGCTTCACGGCAAACTCTTGGCCCTTTTGGTTCAGAAGAACCACACTTTGCATGTAGTTGGCCTCCTGCTGCCGAGGGGGCGTTCGGGAAAGAAGTAGCAGTTCGGGCATTTCCAAATCAGCAAAATCGTGGTAAGTCCGGTAAGTATTCCGCAGGGCGGGAAACTGCCGCAGCAGATCATCTCGTTGAAGGGCTGGGTACAACTTCTTATCACCTTGGCTATTCACGATGTGCCAGCCCAACAGTGGGTTTTCTTGTTGATCGCCATCCAAATCAGTCGCCACCAATACCAAGGGAAGATGATCAGCGTACGGATGGTTTAATCCCACATTTCCCGCGAGTATGTCGGGGTAGTTATCTTGATTCAGATCAGCAATATGCAGGCTTTGCCACCAACCTTGAAGAGAATCAATCTCGGGATATTCTTTTGTTTTTACATATTTTTCTGCCTGCCATTTCAGTACGTTGATTCCCTGCCACTCCCCGGTGTAAATGACTTCAAAACGTCCATCCTGATCCAGATCAGCTACTTCCGCGCAACTTACCATTCCTAGCTTTCCGCCTTCCGGCAAATACTGCTCGGATACATCAGTGAACGTACCGCGATCATTCCGTAGTAAATACGATTGAGGCGAAGCCGGAAAATTCCCGTTCACCATTCTTCCGAATACCAGTAAATCTTCGTCACCATCATGATCAAAATCCACCTTCACCACTTCTTTCGTAAATGTTTTCATGTCGGGTAGCCTATCTAGAGCCAATTCAAACCCTGCCGCTGATTGTAGGTAAAGCCGGTCTTGTAAGCTAGCATGACCATCGCGAAAGCTCACATTGCCACTCGCTACAAACAAGTCTAAGTCACCATCTTGGTCGGCATCCAACCACGCAGCATCCGTATCTTCGTACTGCCCTTGCTTCTCGAAATACTTCATAACCCACTGCCCGTCTTGCTGTAGCGAGAGAATAGTCATAGGCTGATTATTGGGCCCGCTTCCGACAAAAATATTTTTCGGCTGTGTTTCGTCATCCGGTACCAGCAGTGGGCCTTCCCTAGAAAAGGTCTGATACAGCAGAGGCTGGTTATAAATATCTCCGTAGGGATCAGCGGGTTGATGTTGCCAGTCGTAAGCGGTAGTCTGTGTCCAAACTTTGGTGTTAGGTGTTGCAGGCTGAATTGACGTTTGGAAGGCATCTGATTGGTGAAAAATATACGAAGTATCGCCCCGCAAATCTTCGTAAAGAGTGCTACTGCCATCCGGCCAAATAAGTTGTAAAGAATCGATAATTTCTTGTTTGTTTAATCCGAAATGAAACACAGCTTCCTGGGTAGATTGATAGCCCTGCACCGGATACAATTCCTGGTACTGAACCGACTCATTGGCGTACAAATAGGCTCTCGTTCCTAGAACCGGAATGCCCGCAGGGGTGGAAGCGTACACTTTGAGATAGTGGTTAGAATTGCTTTGGCTGGTGTTTTCGTAAATGGATGCCGGTTGATTAATATGGTTGATCACCAAGTCTAAGTCACCATCCAGATCTAAATCGCCGTAGGCAATACCGTTAGATAAATTCTCCCCGAACAATCCCCACTGCTTGGTTACCTCCGAAAACTGTAGGTTCCCCTCGTTCCGGAAGGCATAATTAGACAGTTGAATAGCCGGACGCTCACCAATGGCAGCTCGGTACTCGGGAGTGTTAAGACTTCCGGCGAAGAAGTTCTGATTTTCCTGATAGGCAATAAAATCCATGTCGGTGATGTTGCGAGCATAGCCATTCGCTACCACAATATCGTTGTCACCGTCCAGGTCAAAATCAGCCAGTACGCTGCCCCAACTCCAGTCCGTATCGTGGATGCCCGCCAACTGGGCTACTTCGGTGAAGATAGGTTTTTCGGAGGAATCGGCACCCAGGTTGATATGGAGGGCATTCTTCATAAACTGCTCCTGGTAACCGTAATCTTTGGCCAACAAAAAGCGGGTAAGGTTCATCGCCATCGCCATATTTTTCCGGCGATCGTTATTTTCGGGCAGCATATCCAAGGTGAAAATATCGTTCCTACCGTTGTTGTCTAGGTCCTTTACGAACACTCCCATGCTAAAATAGCTCTGGTTCTTGATAGTTTGAGCAGTTAGATTAGAGAATGTTTTGTTTTGCTGATTGATATAGAGCACATCATTGGTAAGATGGTCGTTAGCGATATACACATCGGGCCAGCCATCCAGGTTAAAATCCGACACGGCTACTCCCAAACTAAACCCTTCGTACACGATACCCGCTTCGCTACTTACATCTGTAAAGCCCGCCCCTTCGTTTAGCCGATTTTCAAACAGCAGATCAGCGTTAGGGGCCGAACCATCCTCACTTTTGTCGCGTACTACGTTCGGGTTATGATCATCAGGATCAGTATTGATCAGCAGCACGTCCAGATCGTTATCGCGGTCGTAGTCAAAGAAAACCGCTTGGGTGGTACTTTTATTCGTGTTTAATCCAAATTCTGGAGCTCGATCTATAAAAAGAGGATAGTTCTGATCGTCAGAATCCTGCTGAATAAAAAATAAGTTCTCCCTTCTTTCTGGTTGATTTGATCCGCCAACGCTAAGATAGACATCCATTAGTCCATCTTGATTGATATCCACCAAGCTGATCCCATTAACCCAACGATCGGTATAAAAACCGGCTTTTTCGGTAATATCTTCAAAAACAAACGGAGCGGATCCTTGGCTACCTCGGTTAAGGTACAGGCGAGTGGGAACCTGGTTACCTCCCAAGATAATATCCGGCAGTTGATCCGCGTTGAGATCACCGATAGCTACCCCACCTCCCCGATAAAAGTATTCTAACTCCATTAGGTTCATAGAGTCATTTTCGGAAATAGCGTTGGTGAATTTAATACCAGAATCGGAGCGTAGTTTAAACAGGGTATCACCGTCTTTTGATTGACAGCCAATCGCTGCCAAAAAGAAAAATAACCTTCCTACTAGTTTGAACATAGCAATCCAATTTTGCTTAATTTAGCTATTAGTTTATATGTTATACTGCTCTGTGCTCAAAAAATTACTCTTCATCCGGTATTCTCTGTGCGTAGCCTTTCTTTCTGCCTGTCATCAACCCGGTTGGGTAGCCACAATTGACGAGTCAGGTACTTATTCTTCGCCCCGGGTTTGCGATTTAACGGAAGATGGGGTTAAAGACATCGTCTTAGGTGCGGGTGGTTCTAAGGAGTGGGAGCCTTCGGAAAACGCAGTAGTAGCTATTGATGGGCAGCATGGGAAGTTGCTGTGGAAAGTGCCCGGCCGGAACCAGATAGTAGGTAGCCCCGTTTTTCTGGATGTTACTAACGATGGTATTAGTGATGTATTTATCGGTGGCCGATCCGCGCAGTTTTTCGCCATCGACGGAAGTTCAGGAGATTTGCTGTGGGAATATGAGCGCATAGATCCATACCGAAGTAAAGCGGATACCACAGTACTTAATTTCTTTACCCCGCAGATAATTCCTGATTGTAATCAGGATGGCTTGAGTGATCTTTTAGTTTCTTATGGTGGGTTTGTGAACGCGCGTCCCTGGGAAGATCAGCGGCCCGTCGGCTATCTTATGATTTTTTCTTCTGCCGATGGTGAGGTACTAGCGAAAGCCCCTATGCCCGATGGAAAAGAAACCTATATGTCACCCATAGTCTCAGAAGATGCTGTTTACTTTGGAACGGGGGGAGAAACGATAGCCGGTAATTTTTACCGAACGCCGATCAGTGATTTACTGGACGGAAAAATCGATGAAGCCATCTCGTTACTGGCAGGAAAAGAGAAGGGGTTTATTGCTCCTCCACTCCTTACTGACCTCACTGGCGATGAGGTGCTAGATGTTGTTATTAATGCTTATGAAGGCAAAACCATCGCTCTGAACGGTGAGGATCACACGGTACTGTGGGAGGTGAGTCCGGGAGAAGGGTACGAAACTCACGCTCAACCGGCTATCGGTCAGTTTGTGGGTGACCCCACTCCCGACTTCTTTGTGAATTACGGAGAAGGAACGTGGCCAGAAATTAGCAGGTCGTTACAGGTGCTGATTGATGGAAAAACCGGAGAGTATAACGTATTGGATTCATTGGGAAGTTTGCAGTACGCTTCGCCCGTTACAATCACTACTGCCAACCGAAATTTTGAGGAAGTGCTATTACCAGTTAATGTTTTTACGGAGACGGGTTACGCCCGGGAGAGCGGTTATCCGGCGAAAGCTCTTCGGGTGCAGCTCCGGAGGTTTGACTTTACCAGTGGCACTAATGAAGTATTTTACGAGGTATCCGGATCAAACCTGGGTGCTACGGTGCTACTAGAAGACCTAGATGCCGACGGGACGAGTGAGATAGTGTTCGTTCGCAATCATAATCCCTACAGTCTTTTTGAACATACTGGTTTAAGTATCCACTGTCTACCTGCCACTGATTACCACCCTACTAGGAGCAGTATACGGGAAAAAACAATGAGCGTACTTCTATAAATTTTTGACCATTAAATGATCACCCTGATAGGGCTACTCCACCTTTAAACCCAGTTCACTGTATGCGTAATCTCTTCTTCTTACTATAATTCTACTGCTACCATTAGCCAACGGTTGTCAGCAGCCTGATTCTGTTAACGAGCCGGAAGAGGCGAGCGAAAAGCTTTCTTTCCGACCGCATGTACTATGGTTGGTCACCGAAGATATGGGGCCTTACCTTCCGGCCTTTGGTGACTCTACTATTCAGACGCCTAACTTGAGCCGGTTAGCCGCTGAGGGTATTCGGTACCCCAATTTATTCTCTCCTTCCGGCGTGTGTGCTCCCAGTCGGGCCGCTATTGCCATGGGTTTGTACCCTTCTAGCTTTGGAGCCAATCACATGCGTACTAGCTCACACCGTGAGTTTACGGGTTTGCCCACCTACGAAGCAGTGCCCCCTCCCGAAGCTAAAATGATGAGCCAAGTCTTGCGTGAACAGGGATACTACTGTACCAACAACTTCAAGGAAGACTACCAATTTCAGAAACCAGTCACGGCTTGGGACGAATCTGGCCCCTTTGCCCACTGGCGAAACCGGAGTGACGGGCAACCGTTTTTTTCTATTTTCAACTTTACTGAGACTCATGAATCAGGACTGTTTGAGCCCTACGGCTTCCGCAACATAGAACAGCGGCACTATTCTTCAGGCGATACCACCTTTGATGTTAATGCGGGAAGTGACAACGTGAGAAGAGGCCGGATGAGCGAGGAAGAAACCACCGTGCATGTGGCTAAAGACCTTGACTTTCCTATTCCCCCTTACCTGCCCGACACGGAAACCATTCGTAGGGATATGTGGAAGATGTATAATAATATTGCTGAAATGGATCGTCAGGTAGGGGCTATTTTAGATCAGTTGGAGGCTGACGGACTCTTAGACAGTACGATTATCTTTTTCTATGCCGACCACGGAGGGCCGCTACCTCGCCAGAAGCGATTAATTTATGACTCGGGGCTTAACTCACCGATGATCGTTCGCTTTCCTAACGGATGGAAAGCCGGAGATATAGATGAGCAACTGGTTAGCTTCGTAGACTTCGCTCCCACAGTACTCTCATTAGCCGACATTCAACCGCCAAGTTACTTACACGGTCAGGCCTTTCTGGGTGAGTATCAGGTGGATGAAGAACGGGATTATGTGTATGCGGCAGCCGATCGTTTCGATGAGTTTACGGATGCTATCCGCGCCGTACGCGACCCCCAGTTTAAGTACATTCGCAACTACCGTCCCGAGCAGGGATATTACCTACCTATTAGCTACCGCGAGCAAATCCCTTCCATGAAAGAATTACGGCAACTGCAAGCTGAAGGTACACTCAATGAGAATCAAGCGCAGTGGTTCAGAGAAGGTAAACCACGAGAAGAACTATTTGACTGTAAAAACGACCCATATGAACTGCACAACTTAGCCAGTGACCCGCAGTATACTGAGAAGTTGACTGAGTTACGCGCTGAACTGGACACATGGATAAACGCCGTTGGTGACCAGCCCAACTTACCGGAACGAGAACTCATTGAGCAGCTTTGGAACGGCCAAGATGAGCAACCTACCACCAGTGCCCCTGAAGTAGAAGCATCAAATCAACAGATTGCTATTTCTTGTCCAACGGAAGGGGCTAATATTGGCTACCAGATTGTTAACCAACCTACTGAAGCTGAAAGTTGGCAAGTATACACTGAACCGTTTACTGCGCCGGAGGGAAGCCAGATAAGCGTTCAAGCCCACCGCATTGGCTACCAGCCTAGCAAAGTAATAGAAGTAAGTCTACCGTAGAACCAATAATTTTAAACTAATGCGTTTAACTCGTCTCTTAGTTGCAATTTTCCTAATTAACTCTTTACCCGCGTTCGCTCAAACCACCGCTTAGGTGTCGCAGCAAAATCAGGTGATAGAGTGAGTAGCTGCTGGGTGCACTGGGTTTTTCCTACGGAGTAGAGAGAATCTGGCAGTTTAATACCGAAGAAGAATTGTTCGGCGCTTCCCTAGTAGGCGATGCGTGGGGTAATGTGCCCTAGGAAACGGCTCATCAGTACTTATGTTCTACCTACATTGGTGCCGGTAAGAAAATACTGCAGGCATTGGACTGGCAGACACCGCAACCCTTCCCAGAAGGGACTAGTCGGCACGCGAATACCGAATATTCCAGCCGCATTGCTCCCAATCTACCGATGATTTACGCGGGGTCTACTTTTTTGATGCCATTCGCAACATTGAGTTACAACAGTTGAACAAAGGATGAAACTATCGCTACACTTTTATCAATCCGCTAAATGGAGTACACAATCTCAACGAGAGCTTTCTTGCTAGTGAAGATGGTACTTGGAAAGTGCCGCGAGAACCCATCAAACAAGACTGGGTGCTGATAGTGCAACCAGAATAAGAAAATAGATTACTACAACGAAATCTATTCTTACTTACACCTATGACTTGAGTTACTTACTAGTTAGCATCATTACTTGTTCACAGTAGCCAGACCACTTTTATTTCTTAAGCGACTATGATATATTTTACATTTGGTAAATAGCTACGCATACGAAAGTAGTTCACTGAATAGTTCACCTATTTCGTCATATATATTAGGGTCAAATGAATGATTTAAGCATAAAAAACCCTTTCAAATTATATGATTTGAAAGGGTTTAATGCAATTTGATAGGTTCGTCGGGGCGGCAGGATTCGAACCTGCGACCCCCTGCTCCCAAAGCAGGTAAAATACTGTATTCATATGGTTTGATATGTTTTTATATGTCTGATTATCAGTAGTTTATGTTTTAGGTAATTTCAGATTAAGCCATAAAATACCTATATTTGCTTGCAAATCGCTTGCAAATTTTTCTTATGGCAACAAACATCAAACTTCTGCTGGATACCCGCCGTGCACGAAAAGACGGGTCTTATCCATTAGTCATGCGCGTCTTACACGACCGCAAGAGTATCAATATTCCTTTGGGATACAGCCTGACTGAGAAAGACTGGGACAGTAAAAATGAGAAGGTAAAAAAGTCTTCAAATGTCGTAGAGAACACCACTCGCTTCAACAATGCGCTGCATAAGAAGAGGACTAAGGCTTACGATATCATTGCTCATCTGGACGATGAAGGTAAGCTCGCTCACCTAGCTATGGCTGACCTGAAAGAGACGCTAACAGGTGGTAAAAAGTCGGAGAAGAAAACGGTCTTCATTTTCCTGGAAAACCTCATCGCTGAACTTAAAAAAGCCCGTAAAGCCGGTAATGCTGATGTATACGGCCAAACGCTGAAACGCCTACAATCCTTTAGAAAGGGCAGAGACCTATCGTTTGAAGCCGTCAATTACACCTTTCTAACCCGTTTTGAGAATTGGCATTACGCCAACGGCTCAAGTGCAGGATCATTAAGCGTATACTTACGTACACTTCGCAGTGCCTACAACAAAGCCATCAAATCCGGTATGGTCTCAAAGGAAGCTTACCCTTTCACACATTACAAGATCAAAAGTCAGACCCCGGTACGAAGATCATTAACCGAGACTGAGTTTAAAGCCTTGCGGGATATTGCCCTAGAGCAGGGTTCCCCACTTGCCCATGCAAGGAATATGTTCATGGCCAGCTTCTTTATGCGGGGCATGAACTGGATGGATATGGCCTTGCTGAAGGTTTCGAGCATTCGGGGAGATTTTGAGCGGATACATTACGTGCGCCAGAAGACCGGCAAACCGTTTAGCATCAAGATCAGCCCGGTGTTAAAAGAGCTCTTGCTACCTTATATCGGTAAAGAATTCGGCCCGGATGACTTCATCTTTCCCATCCTCAAGCCGTCTGACCCACCGGAACGCTACGCTGACATTATACGAAACCGGCGCAAGCGGTTGAACAAGCGGCTCAAGGACATTGCGGCTCTGTGTGATATTACGCCTTTTACTATTTATACGGCACGGCATACCTACGCTACGACTGGTAAGCGGAAAGGTGTACCGACTGCTATTATCCAAGAAAGCATGGGACATGCTACCGAAGAGATCACGCAAACCTATCTGGACTCTTTTGAGAACACTGTGATTGATAAGTACGATGAGCTGATTATGAATGATTAATTTTTGGCAAAGGTGTTTTCATAGTAATGAAAGTGAATACCCTGACCTCAGATTGCGAGGGTATATATCTGTAGTTGTAAAGTTTGCCTATCGAATGGCGTAGTTTTTAACGGGTTGAATTCCCTTAATTAACCAATTCCCGTCGATGCAAGTGCAGGAAATTCGGCAAAGACGTGATACGGTAATATTTTCCTGACGATGCAACAAATCTTTGATTTGTTCTGGCTTTATACCGCATCTATACCATAAGTACTCGCTCAGAGCAGGTTCAAAAAATTTATGCAATTCAACTCTATTGAATTCTTTCATCCCAATTGCTGAGGCTGATTTTTGTAACTCTTTAATTTGGTTGATAAAAGCATTAATATTTGATACTGTTATCGTATTTAATTTACTTACATCATACGATGTATAAGTGATGATTTCGTCCTCATAGTAAACCTTACAAAGTATGTCATCTCCTTTATTTACGATTTCGAAAACATGAATATTATAGATGGAAACCGTATTAGTATAACCGACCCTAAATTTTTCAAACTCTTCTTCCCACCTCCGCTTCTGGAAGCTTGGTGCTAGCAAATTCCAAGCATCTTCGAGTTTTTCCTGAGAGATGAAACCGTAGAATCTATTAATGAGCTGTTTTATTACCACCATTTCTTTGGTTGGTGATACACTACCTGCTATGGACTTGGTAATGCTAGTATTTACCGGGTCATTTTCTCTTGGATTGCGGATTAATTCGTGGTTTTCTTTGTCATACACTTTTAGTCTTTCTATGTTTTCCTCTAAAAATCCAGGAAAATAATCCTCGAGAAATAGTTGATAAAGAATCTTAGCTTTCATTCCTGGCAAAGGTTTTTTTATCCCTTTAATGCTCTCAGGAATTTGTAAACCAAGATATTCTAAGGCTTTAATCATAGTCTCTACTTTAAGAGACACATAAGGATTTTTTTCTATATCTTGGCTAAGTTTACTGTAGAAATATAGTTCATTCCTTTCCTGCCCAAAAACAATTCGGAACTTGCTATTCCCTTTATCATCTTCTGCTTCCCACATTCTATAAGGTTCGTAGCCAGAGTAGCGATCTCGCTCCTTGGGAGTTAGCTCTTTTTCAGAAAATCTCTTTAATAACATGTCATATAGTTCTCGGTAAACCCTTGAGGAAATATGCATTTGTGAACGGGAACTCATTTGGGATAAAGGTTGATGGCTTTTCTAAAATTTCTAAAATAATCATAAATTTTTTAGAAATGCCAATATGACATCTTAGTTATTTCTAAAATGTCAAACTATAAATCTGATTAAGTATTTTTGCACGCCCATTGCTTAATTGCTATTCCGAATATTAAGGGACATCGGTTAGATGTATACTCCCTAAGCCAGGAGCGAATGGTAGAAAGCGAGGTAATAGAAGTTAGAGATGAAAGAGCTTATTTGAGGATGGTAGGCACTACGCTACTTTGGCAAAGCATTTTTGAAATGGCTCTTCGCTGTATCTCAACGAATAATGGTTTCATTGATTCATAGAGAGCATGTTGGCTCAATTGAATTCGGAGATCCAGTTAAAACGCCCCTTGACAACATTATGAAAACCATGTATAAGCCTGTTGACTTGTGTATATACATGGAGTTTTAAGAATGAAATATAACCTATTTTTCAGCAATCCTAAAGATAGCTTCAACATTTTCTTTTATGATGATAGCTATGATATATCTAACATGTCCTTCAATTACGATCGAAGAGGATATATGTTTGATGAACCTCTATTACTTGAGTCTCTTAGAATTAATTTCGTTGACGAGTCATCATACCTTTTAGATTACATGTCAGAAGAAGAAGTCTCTGATATTAATAATCCAGTCAACGACGAAAGCAAAAATAAAATAAAGTCATCTGTCTTTAGAGGTCTAGGCCAGTTCCTTACCGATATTATAAAGTGTGATGGATACAGTTGTTATCCAAAGTTTGAGGAAAACAAGTGTGATGTTGTAGAGTATCAGAAACTTGGAGGAAAAGAGGTCAATCTGATCGGTGAAGCTATGGTAATGATTGCAAAATGGTAGAACAGGCTGTATTGAATTTTTCAATATGTTCTGAACCTTAAGCACTACTATGCCGAATAAACCATCGCAGTTCTCTTTCCACCGCGACCTTGTTATCGTAGATATCCCGGCCATCTACTTTTAGCCTAAGCACGGCAAGCTGTTCTCGAACCTTAGCCATCTCTTTATCCGTATTACCTTCTCCAAATTCCATGGAAAAAACTGCATCGTAGGAGCCAGGCAGAATAATCTGCTTTACAAATTCCGTAACCGGTATGTGTTGATAGGAGCGCGGATTGAGGTCTAAACAATTCTCTATATTGGTGTAATGCTTGCTATCTTTGGTAAAAGTAAGCTTTTCCACAATCAAAGGCCCAACACCATTGTTTTCAATATGGACAGACAATAATTTGCCCCGATCCGTTAGGGTAATCTGGGCTATAGGCTTTAGAGACTTTTCATTATGCCGCCGCTGAAGATGCAACTCATAAAAGGTGGCGAGCAAAGCCAGTAGGGAGATTGCGAGTACCAAATTCCGACCATCCTAACCGATAGATGTTGATGCGCGTATGGGCTATACCATTCCATGTTTTTGCAAAAGGTGCAATCGCTCTTTGGCTTGGAGGTCATAATACATGGGGATCACCTGATGATAGAGGCTACATTGCGGGTCTTTCCCATCAACCCGATACACAGGGCATCCACTGGTACAGACCGATCGGTACCGACAGGTTTTACAATCCTCGGACTTCGTCTCTTCGTGATGCTCACCCTGCTCAATCATCTCTACCAAATCCAGTTTCGGATTGAAAATGGACGAGCCTGGATGTTGTTCCTGTCCAAAATGCACATGGCAATACTTCAAGGAGCCATCTACGTAAATTGCCCCACCCGAAAAGCCGGAGGTGCAAGTCTGAAACCCTAGTTCATTAGGCTTCAAATCGCAGAACTGATACCTTTGGGCAAATTGCCAACCAGATATTATAGCCTCTTCCATGATGGCATAGGATTCAAACAGATACTGTTCCAGTAAGTCCGCCTGGATTGCCTCGCCTTTAACAATGGAGTAGCGAAAAGGAACATCCAGGGCGATAAGGTACCGAGTGAGCTCCGGCAATCCGGCCAGATTATGGCTGCTAATTACCGTATTGACCGAGACTGGAATATTTTCCGCCAAGAGCTTTCGCACATTCGTATCCACTACGTGGAATGAACCTTTTCCTGATCTAAATTTCCGGGTGGCATCATGCATATTTTCTACACCATCTAAAGAGATGCCGTAACTTATACCGTACTCTTTGGAGAGTTTCAGAATATCCTCATTGAGGATAGTCAGATTGGTAATAAATGCTATGTCCAGCTTGCATCCTAAATCCGCCAATACGCGAGCCGCTCTAGGAACAAAGTCTTTCCAAGCTTTGAACTGGCTTAGGGGTTCGCCCCCGGCCAGGCGAAGCTTGGCATGCTTGATGCCTCTTCGTCTTACTGTTTCGGTGAGTTTTAACAGAAGCTGTTGTTGCACCTTGTTCGACATTCCCTTACGGGTGTTCAGAGTAGAGATGTAACAATAGCTACACCCGAGATTACAGGCATCAGTGGTGTGAATCCAAAAGTTCAGCGATTTAGGTTCTTTTAGTCGTTGCGGTACGCTGAACGCATCATCAAACCGCACAATATCGGTTTTGCTCAACAACACCAGGAACTTCTTCAGTTCTTCCGATGGAAGGCCGAAACGGTGAGACAGCGCGTCCAGATCATCACGGTCGTTAATCGCCTTAAGTATCTCGTATTGGGTACGGTTCAGAAGCCGAAACGAATTCGGATAGGAACAGTTGACTGCATACCCGTACTGCTCGTTGATCCGGTTAACCAGCAGTTCTGCTGCCTTCCGGGGTATTAATCTCATCGTCATCTTGAATAGAGGTGTACCCTGAGCAGTCGCAATTACCGGTTACCGCAGTAAGACTTGAACAGCTTTCGCCTAATGTCTCTTCCAGGACAGCGGCATCATCAAAC
>NZ_JBARYM010000280.1:0-3910 GCF_049647865.1 Tunicatimonas sp.
AATTTCGTTAAACAATTTCATAGCCTCAACAATACAGACAGTCTGCCCTTTAGAAATCTTATCGCCCACCTGCACAAACGGGCCCGATTCTGGGTTAGGCGACTCGTAAAAAGTGCCAATCATCGGCGATTTGATCGCAATATAATTGTTCTGATCTTTAGACTCGGCTGATTCTTTAGACCCGTCCGACACAGAATCATTATCTGATAGTGAACTTGGCTGAGAAGGTAGCGCTACTAGTCCCGTGGCATCGCTGGGCATAGAAGAAGTACTCGGAGAATGAATGATGCTTTGGTGAACTTCTGGGGAGCTATTTTTCTTTATCTTTAATTTAATGTCGTCGGTTTCTAACTCCACTTCATCCAAACCAGCATTGGCGATGAAGTCTAAAAGGTTGCGGATTTCACTGATTTTCATAACGTTTATTTTACCCGTTCGGAATAGGATTTAGTACGTGTGTCTACTTTAATTTTCTCATCTTGATTGATAAACAAGGGTACTTGAATCGTAGCCCCGGTCTCTAACTCCGCAGACTTGGTAGTGTTGGTGGCAGTATCGCCCTTAATACCCGGCTCAGTATAAGTAATGGTAAGTTCTACAAAGGCAGGAAGTTCACAACCTAAAATGGTTTCGGTTTCATCGTGAACAATGATATCTACTTGCTGTCCGTCGGAGATAAACTCGGGAGCATCAATTTGTTCTTCTTGGATTACTATTTGCTCAAAGGTAGTACTATCCATAAAATGATAACCCATATCATCTTTAAAGAGAAATTGATGCGGACGGCGCTCGATGCGAGCAGTAGTAACTTTTACCCCAGAATTGAAAGTATTCTCTAGCACTTTGCCAGTACGTATGCTCTTGAGTTTTGTCCGCACGAAAGCAGGTCCTTTCCCCGGCTTCACGTGCTGGAATTCAACGATGGTAAAAAGATCGTTGTTATACTCAATGCAGAGACCATTACGGAAATCTGCGGTGGTTGCCATAGGTTGTTATCGGTTAAGTATTACTAGATAAATACAAATGTAGATAAAAAGTTTATTTCGTCTATCTATCCGTCGTACCCCCATTTAATATAAGTAGCTCCCCAGGTAAAACCTCCTCCGAAGGCAGCTAGTACCAAATTATCGCCTTTTTTCAGTTGTGACTCGTATTCCCAGAGGTTGAGCGGTATGGTAGCACTGGTGGTATTACCATACTTATGAATGGTATACATTACTCGTTCTTGGTCTAGCCCCATCCGGTTGGCAGTAGCATCAATAATGCGTTTGTTCGCTTGGTGAGGTACTAGCCAAGCTACGTTTTCCGACGATAGCTCGTTACGTTCCATAATAGTTGCTGCTACATCAGCCATATGTTTCACTGCATACTTAAATACAGCACCCCCTTCTTGATATACAAAATGCTCTTTCGCCATTATGGTCTCAAGAGTAGCCGGGCGACGACTTCCCCCAGCTTTCAAATGTAAATGAGGCGCACCTGATCCGTCGGAACGAAGTACAGAGTCCATCAATCCGTAGGGTTCTTCGGTGGCTTCTACTACAACCGCTCCGGCCCCGTCGCCAAAAATAATGCAGGTGGCGCGATCTTCGTAGTTAATGATCGACGACATCTTATCCGCTCCAACTACTAATACTTTTTTATATGTTCCGGCTTCTATAAATTGAGCTGCGGTAGTTAGTGCGTACAAAAAACCAGAACAGGCGGCCTGTAAATCATAGCCAAAAGAATTTATTGCCCCAATCTCATTTGCAATAAGGTTGGCTGTAGCCGGAAAAATCATGTCGGGGGTAGTCGTAGCACAAATGAGTAGTTCTACCTCCGCTGGGTCTGTGTTCGTTTTTCTTAACACTTCTGCGGCTGCTTTGGCCCCCATCACGGATGTTCCCTGATCTTTCCCTCGTAGAATACGGCGCTCTTTAATGCCGGTACGGGTTAAAATCCACTCATCAGACGTATCCACCATTTTTTCAATATCATGGTTGGTGAGAACGTCTTCCGGAACGTATCCTCCGACTCCCGTAATTACGGCTTTGCGTGTACTCATACATTATTCTTTATCAGAAAGCTGATCCTGAAAAGCAGCTCGAATTTTATGATATATGTCGGACTTTGCCATATTAAAGGCTTGCATAATCATGTTTTTTATGGCTAATGCACTGGAAGAACCGTGACCAATGACTACGTTGCCATTTATACCTAGAATGGGACTCCCTCCGATGGCTTCGTAATTCAGGTTATCGAAAAATGGATCATGGTAGTCTCGGCTTTTTAATAGGTCATAAACCGATTCAGCCAACTTCAGCACAACGTTACCCACGTAACCGTTGCAAACCATTACGTCGGCTTTATTGCGAAAGATATCCCGCCCTTCAATATTGCCAATAAAGTGAATGTGATCCTGCTCTTTAAAGAGCTGATACGCTGCTTGGGTAACTACCGTGCCTTTTTGTTCTTCTTCACCCAAGTTAATTAACCCCACCTTAGGACGATCGATGCCAAAAACGTGTTGAGCGTAGAGCGAACCAATTTCACCAAACTGCACCAAAATTTCGGGTTTTACGTCTGCGTTTGCCCCTACGTCAATAAGCACGCCATAGCTACCATCTTCGCGAGGAGCAAAACCTGCCAATGCTGGCCGAATCACTCCTTCACAAGGTTTTACCGAGAACATAGCACCCACTGACATAGCTCCGGTATTACCCGCACTGCAAAAGGCATCAATCTTCTCCTCTTTTAATAGATGAAAGCCGATACCAATACTAGAGTGTTTTTTCTGGCTAAATGCTTTGGTAGGGTGTTCGTGCATACCGATTACTTCTTCGGCATGAACGATCTCTATCATTGATTCAGGAAATTCGTAATGAGCCAGATGCTCTTTTATTGTTTCTTGCTGCCCAACTAATACCAAGCGATCATCTTGAGAAAATTCGCGGATAGCCAGAGTAGCTCCTTCCAAACAGGTTTTAGGTGCAAAGTCGCCACCCATCGCATCAAGCGCAATCCTCATAAATTACGCTGCGTCTTCTTTCTCCATTACTACCTTACCTCGGTAGTAGAGCTTACCCTCGTACCAATGAGCTCGGTGAAACAAATGGGGTTCGCCCGTGGTAGGATCAATTGCAATGTTCCGAGGGGTAAGACCCAGGTGGGTTCTTCGCTTATCTCTTCTTGATTTGGAAATTTTCCGTTTGGGATGTGCCATATTATTTTTAGTTTTTACAAATTTCTATTAATTCTTAAGATTACGTAGTTTTTGCCACCGAGGGTCAACTGCTTCGTCTTCTGCCCCCGACTTGTCTGATGCTGAGCTAAATATAATTTCGCCCTCTACCCAAGGATCTTCTTTCTCAGCCAAGGAGGGGTGCAGCCGCTTCATAGGCAGAGCTAAGCCAATAAACTCATACAGCAAATGAGCAACATTAATCTTTTGAGTTCCGGTAGTAATCGTATAAATATCCTCAGAAACCTCCTCTTCTTCTGCTCCGTATTGATAAATAATTCTTCTATCTACTTCTAAAGAATGGTCGAAGTGCTCTAAACTACGGTCGCATTCTAGCTGTACTGTCCCCTCAATCCGAAAGCTTGCGGCAATCAATGTCGATTGCTTATCCAGCGTTACCTCAGCCTGAAGATTACCCTTCTCTAGCAAATTGCTGTCAAACAATTGAAAGAAAGAGTCTTCTAAGTGATATTCGTACGTGTAAACCTTGTCCGATAATGAATATATATCAATATCGAACCGGGTAAAATCTTCCATCATTACCCCCCTTTTTGTTAAGTCTGCAAATTTAAGTATATAATTCTAATAAAAGAAAGCGATTAAAATGAATTCCGCTTTCTTTGATGCATTGCGGTAGTTAACAAATTTTTTCGAAAAAAATTACCAATTATTACCTACGTACTATAA
>NZ_JBARYM010000281.1:0-19522 GCF_049647865.1 Tunicatimonas sp.
ATCCAGGTCTGCTCAGAAATCACCTCCACTGCATTAGCGGCGGTTAGCGAAGGAATAGTAGCAAGAAAAGCAGTAGTAGCTTCCTCGCCAATTCCTCGGTACGCCATTGCAGCTTGAGTAGCGGCTCGGAATCGGGCATCAGCTTCGGCTACTCCTCCCGGAGCGAAGCCTCGGGCAATAGCTTCCGCCTCTAAGTATAGTTGCTCTTGGTACGAAAATAACACATCCGGAGTCGTAGGACGTACTAACTCAAACTCGCCATCAGAAGCCGTACTAAGTACCCACGCCTCATCGGCATCAATATTTCCACCCGGGGGTACTCCGATAATTTCTCCGTTAGGGTCAACCTCTCCTCCTGGATAAGGCTCAAAGTACGCTTCCAAACGAGGATCATTGTACTTCTTCATTACCTCAACCATTGCTTCGCTAGCGAAGTAAAAGAGGTTTTGCCCACCAGCAAAAGCGTTTAGGGTTTCCCAGAAAGGATTACGGTTACCCGATTCACCAAAGAAAGGATATAATGCATTATCATCCGCTGAAGAAATCATATCTCCTTCTTGAATCAATGCAGCAATATCACCCGCTTTAGATGGGTCGGAACCTACCATAATCATCATCGTTCGTAGCTTTAGCGACTTGGCAAACTTCCGCCAGTTATCCATATCCCCACCAAAAATCAAGTCATTACCAGAAATAGACAATGGGCTTTCAGGATCAATTTGAGCCAGTGCTTCGTCTAATAGGCCAAGTACCCCGTTCAATACCTGCTCCTGCGGATCAAAAGTAGGGTTGGGTGATTGTAACTCTAGCGTTCCAAAATCAATATCCACTGCCTCTACAAAGGGGGCATCTTCCCAAATAAGGGTAGTAGATAAAAACGTCATTGCCTGAAAGATTTTACACTGCGCCGCGGCGTTGTTATTCACCGGATCAGCCCCTTCGGCACCCTGCACCGCTAGCGTTAGGTTCTTTTGGATCTCTCGGTAGTGAGATCGCCAAGTATTTCCGTTTGAGAAAATACTAATGATGTAGCGTTCAGGCTGCGTAAACACTCCAGCTCCCAAGTTTCCACCACCCGACCACAACTGGGCGGCCGTAGCGGCCGTAGGGCCAAAATCAATCACTCGGTTGGTAGAATACTGGTTCAGTGCCCCAGTAAATAGTAGCGGCGGCTCCGCACTGGTGGCCTCGTTCGGATCCTGGTTTACGTCGAGAAAGTCGCTCTCGCAGGATGAAGCTAGCCACACAACGGCAGCTAGCATGATATATTTTGTCTTATGTAGTAAATTCATAATTATCAGTTTTTTACTGTACCACTATTAAAAGCCAAGTTGTATGTTAAACCCAACGCTTCGCGAAGAAGGCACACTGTTAAATTCTACTCCCTCACCAATCAAGCTAGTACCAAAGAAATTTGTCTCCGGATCAATGTGCGGAACTTCACTATGGATTAATAAAAGGTTACGACCTTCAATACCAATAGCCACCTTTTGGAAAAACGTATTTTCTATCAGTGACTGAGGCAAAGAATAGCTCAGAACAACCTCACGTAGCTTCACGTAGGTAGCATCGAAGATATTACTTTCGATAATATTTGATGCCGAGTAGCTTCCCCACCAATCTTGCATAGATCGTACTGGTACGTTGTTAGGGCTAAATGAGCCGTCCTCGTTTTCAATAACCCCCTGATCAATAAAGGTTTGACCTCGGTTGGCTAGCGTTTCTACAGACCGACCCGAAGAGCGGAGCGTTTGAACCGTGTTAGACCACAGTTTGCCACCCTGGCGCATATCAATTAAAAAGCTCAGGTTAACACCTTTGTAGTTAAGGTTATTTTGAATACCAAGCAGGTAGTCGGGAAAGATACTACCGAAGCGCTGGCGATCTCCTACCTGACGTTCACCCGTAGTTTCATTAATAATTAACTCACCGGCATCGTTCCGTAGCCAGCCGGCTCCGTATAGACCAAAGTCTTGCCCTGGTTCAGCTCGTACAGAAAGACCACTAAAGCCACTTGTTAAAGCTAACTCATCTAACCCAGGAGCTAAATTTTCTACCGCCTGACGGTTTCGGGTGAAGTTAAACGTTACGTCCCAGTTAAAGTTAGTCGTTTGAACCGGCGTGATGGCTAATAAAGCTTCAATGCCCCGGTTACTAACCTCACCAACATTAGTTCGTATGGCTTCAAAACCAGTAGACTGCGGAATTTGCACCGAGATAATCTGATCGGAAGTTACTGTATTATAGTAAGTAAAATCAATGCTTACCCGACCATCAAAGAGCTGTAGCTCAGTACCGATCTCAAACGTATTCTGGTTCTGCGGTAATAATGAGTTCCCGGGAGGAATGGTATTGGTAGCGGCAAACGCTAATTGCCCACCGTGTGGATACGTATTATCCGCAACGAACTGAGTAAACAGATCCGGTTCCGGAGTATAGGTAAACGCTAACTGGTACGGGTTTTCGTCACTACCTACGTTGGCCCAACTGGCTCGTATTTTACCGTAGGATAAAACACTGTTGCTAATGCCTAAAGCATCGGTGAAAATAAATGAGGTACTCACACCAGGATAAAAGAAGGAATTATTTTGCCTAGGTAGCGTAGAACTCCAGTCGTTACGCGCGGTTAAATTAACGAAGAAGTAGTCGTCGTAGTCAAACTGAATATCGGTATACACTCCGTACAGACGGCGAATATTAGAGAAGTTCTCCGGAGTAGTTGCATTGGCATTCGGGTATACGTACAGGTTATCAGCACTTAAATCACTCGCTCGTACCCGAGTTCGTTCATTAATAATTTGATTTACATTCCAGCCCACTAAACCTCTAAAGCCAACTTTGCTAGAAATATCTTTGGTCACGGTAGCAATTACATCCGAATTTACTTGTCGTTGGAAGATCGTACGATCGTCGAACTCACCGTTTAACCGGTTGATTGTTCCTTTGCGGATGATTGACCGACGGGTTTCATCGAAGAAATCGTTACCAATTCGTCCCATAATATTCAACCAGTCGGTAGGGTCGTAATCCAACTGAATGTTTCCGTAGATACGCTCTACTCGGTTATTTAGTGGATTGTTCTCAACAACCCAGAAAGGATTGTTAATTGTGTTGTTACCATTCAATCCAATAGCGTTTCCGTTTTCATCTACAATATTGTTTCTTAGTAGTTCGGTATCCAACGTACGGGGTAGTCCATTCACTTGACTTACCACAATGTTAGGATCATTACTTCCCTGCCGGGGTCGGCCAATGCCTTCGGTTCGCACGTAGTTCACCGAAGCCCGAGCCCGTACTTTATCGGTTAGTTTAGCTCCAGTATTAATAGAAACACTGCTACGATTCAACTCATTACCGGGGATAATTCCTTTTTGGTTGAGGTGAGTATATCCCAAGCGAAAGTCTAACATATCGTTAGCTGTACCGAACGATACGCTGTTAATCATCGTGGTTCCGGTTTCGTAGAAGTCGCGAGCGTTATCGGGGTAGGCCCGTAAAGGACGATCTTCACCATTAAACGGGAACTGCGGAAAGTTTTGCCCTTGTACTTCGCTAATGCGAGGGCCCCATCCGCCAGTAAAGTTATTAGAGTCGAACACACCATAATCACCCTGGGCGTATTCATTCTGAAAATCTGGCAATCGGAACGGACGGTCGAAGCGCAGTGAGGAATTAACCTGAATGGACGCTTGTCCTTTCTTGCCTCGTTTAGAGGTAATCATTATTACACCATCTCGGGCTCGTTGCCCGTATAGGGCTACTGCTGAAGCTCCTTTTAGTATACTAATATTTTCAATATCGTCCGGGTTTAAGTCACCGGCCCGGTTTCCTACGTCGGCCCCGCCCCCAATAATATCGTTTCGGCTACCATTAAAGGCATTGTTAGAGATTGGCACCCCATCTACCACATAAAGTGGTTGACTGGTGCCCGCCAGGGAATTTGCTCCTCGAATCTGCACCTGTACCGACCCACCAGCAGTACCTGACTGACTAGTGACCCGTACTCCGGGAACACGACCAGAAAGAGCGTTCAGAGCATTGTCAGAGCGTACTCTAGTAAGCTCTTCGCCGTCGACAGTAGATACCGCGTAACCTAGCTCGCGTTGCTCTCGCTCAATACCCATGGCAGTTACTACCACTTCGGTGAGTTGTTGCACATCCTCGTCCATAGTTACATTAATGGTACTCTGTCCACCAATAGTTACTTCTAACTCTTGATAGCCAATGAACGAAAATTGTAATACCTCGGCACTTTCTGACACATTGAGCCGATAGTTACCGTCAATATCCGTGACGGTACCAGTGGTTGTGCTTTTTACAATAACGTTTACCCCGGGCAGTGCTGCACCACCATCGGTTGAGGTAACTGTCCCGGATATAGTTCGATCCTGGGCAAGCGCCACGGAGGCTGTGCCCCATAACGCGAATAGGAACAGCCACTTACCGACTCTTGAGAATCGGCAAGCCCACTGCCCTGCTACATAGTTTGTAGAACTGTTCTTCATAAGATGAGAAATTATTTGATAGGTAAAAAATAGTGACTATTTACTGTAGTAGTAGCTGAAGGTTAGCCAGTTGAAGCTATTCGGAGGATTGTATGCATGCCGAATAATAAATAATATACAAACATAACTTTTGAAATTTCAAAAGGCAAGTTTTGTTTTGGCTAAGATAAAAATATTACACTAATCTTACACAAAAATAAGCAAATATGTAATGAGACAGACGATCTTAATTTTTACAAATCTACTAAATTGTCGTTGCTAACTGTCTAGATTTTTTCCTTAGACGGTAAAAACCGTATTATCTTTTAAAAGTTTGATATAAACTGATTGAAATAATTGCGAAGAAGAAAGTACATATTAAATTTACATACTGTTTCATTCTCTACTTCGCTTTTCAAAATTTCTTATCTTTTCCTAATTGATTATTAACCTATTCAGGATAAGCAACAAAGACCCAATGAAACCCATCCAACTTAGGATACTTCACTAAAAAATTATTAAATTATCAAGTGGGATTCTTGTTAGTAGATGTTCATTCTAACTGTCGCTACTAATCATTATAAGTTGCTTTATTATCTGTAAAATTGTGATTTACCTACTGACGCACTAATACTACATTAGTATCTAGTAGTTAGTCCGCCACTTGGCATCAGCACACTTCGTTCAGATTCGCGATTGCCCTTGAGGCGACCTGAACACGGTTAAAATAATATATTTCGCCAGAAAGTGACTTGTCAGAAAAGTAGGATTAGATCATTCGCGCATACTGGTACTGTACTCCTTCACCGTATCAATGAAGCAGCGCACGTGATCAGGGGAAATATCAGGGTACACCCCGTGCCCTAAATTGGCAACATGTTGGTAGGGGCCAAAGGCATCTAATATTTGGCGGGTTGCTTGCTTAATCTGATTAAAGCCAGCGTAAAGGGCCGCTGGGTCTAAGTTACCTTGTAATACTTTAGTACTACCAACTACTGAGCGGGCGTGGGGGATTTCAGTGTTCCAGTCGATACCTACTGTAGTGCAGGGTAGTTGACCAACTTGCGCTAGGCTTGCGTAGGCTCCCTTGGCGAATACCGTAATAGGTACTTCCGTGATTGCTTTGCAGATTTGCTGAATATACGGTAAGGAAAATTGCTCGAAGTGAGCCGAAGGTAAGATACCCGCCCAGGAATCAAATATCTGCACTATATCGGCTCCAGCGGCAATCTGGGCTTTCAGGTAACGAATAGTGCTTTCGGTGATCATACTGAGTAATTGCCGCGATAGGTCAGGCTGCGTATATAACATGGCTCGGGCCTTGGAGAAGGTTTTACTCCCTGAACCTTCTATCATATAAGCAAAAATAGTCCAAGGGGCTCCAGCAAAGCCAATGATCGGCACTCGTCCATCTAGCTCCTTTTTCACTAGCTTGATTGCCTCGGGGGTGTAGGCCAAATCATCGGAGATATCGGCCACTTTAAGCCGATTAATATCAGCTTTACTGCTAATTGTGCGGGGAAATACCGGCCCCCGACTTTCTACCATTTCGTAGGGCAACCCCATCGCTTCTGGAATCACCAAAATATCGGAAAAGATAATTGCCGCATCTACTCCCAGAATATCAACCGGCTGAATGGTAACTTCAGCAGCTCGCTCGGGAGTTTTTACCAACTCAACAAAACCACTTAACTGCGCTCGCACTGCCCGGTATTCAGGTAAAATGCGCCCGGCTTGTCGCATTAGCCACACCGGAGTTCGCTCCGTTTTTTCGCCCCGAACGGTGCGAAGTAATAGATCGTTTTTTAAGTAAGGCTGTTTCATGCTATATTTATCACTATTATACACGCTTTCGTTCCTATTGCAGTCAAATTTTTTCGTTAAAGATAGCTTTTTTACGTATGCCCATCCAAAGTATCAACCCCCTTAATAACCAGACTATTGAAAAGTTTGAAGAACACTCTGATCAAGAAATAGAGAAGATTTTAACGGAAGCAGAAAGCACTTACGTTTGCTGGAAAGACTTTACGTTTGCGGAGCGTTCTCAGCGTATGTACGCCGCTGCTCGGCAGTTGCAGCAGCACAAAGAACGCTACGCACAGCTGATGACTAACGAAATGGGCAAAGTAAAGCAAGAAGCCATTGCTGAAGTAGAAAAATGTGCACTGACCTGTGAATACTACGCCGAGCACGCCGAGCAGTTTTTGGCTGATGAACCCCTCAAAGTACCGGAAGGTGAAGCCTACATTAGCTACGATCCAATAGGAACAGTATTGGCCATTATGCCCTGGAATTTTCCCTTCTGGCAGGTTATTCGGTTTATAGCTCCCAACTTAATGACTGGCAATGTAGGTGTTCTGAAGCACGCGTCTAACGTTTCGCAGTGCGCTTTGGCTTTGGAGGAAGTATTTCGCGAAGCGGGATTTCCGGCGGGAGCTTTTCAGACACTGCTAATACCAAATAAAAAAGTAAACGATCTACTAGAAGACCCTAGAATTAAGGCTGTTACTCTTACCGGTAGCGAAGGAGCGGGCAGTAGCGTAGCCAAAAAGGCGGGGGAGCAAATTAAAAAAACGTTGCTAGAACTAGGAGGGAGCGATCCGTTCATTGTTTTGGACGATGCCGATGTAGCGCGCGCAGCCGAAGTTGGAGTAAAAGCCCGAATGATTAATTGCGGACAAAGCTGTATTGCTGCCAAACGCTTCATTATTCATCAGGCGGTTTATGACGATTTCACTAGTCTGTTTTTACAAAAGATGCAGCAGCTAAAGCAAGGAGACCCTAACGAAGAAGATACTGATTACGGCCCTATGGCGCGCATTGATTTAGCGGATGGATTGGTAGAACAAGTCCAAAAATCAGTGGAAAAGGGGGCAAAAGTGCTACTGGGCGGAACCCGACCCAATAAGGAAGGAGCTTTTATGGATGCTACTGTATTAGCCGATATACCTCCCGGCACGCCCGCCTACGATGAGGAGCTATTTGGTCCGGTAGCTTGCCTGTTTAAGGTCGATTCTGAAGATGAAGCAGTTCGCATTGCCAACGATTCTCGCTACGGACTGGGTGGTTCCGTTTGGACGCAGGATATTGAACGAGGTAAAGCCCTAGCGCGAAGAATTGAGTCAGGTGCCGTTTACGTTAATAAAATGACGGCTTCGCATCCGGCCGTACCCTTTGGAGGAGTTAAGCTATCGGGCTATGGACGCGAACTATCCCACCTAGGTATTCGCGAGTTTGTGAATCAAAAAACCGTATGGATTGCTTGAGTGCCTAGCGATAAACATGAGTGAATGTTTGCTATTCTATCATTCAGTTCTTCAGTTTACTTGATACCCATATGCTGCTTAGCTCGCTCTAAATCAGCCGGAGTATCTACACTTAGACTTTCGTGTTGGGTAACTCCTACTTTAATGCGGTAGCCATTTTCAATCCAGCGTAACTGCTCTAAAGATTCTGCTTTTTCCAATGACGAAACGGGTAACTCGGTAATTTCTTGTAGAATATCGGCTCGGTAGGCATACAAATGAACGTGTTTGTAGAAAGTATGGCGTTGCAGCCACTGCTCAGCCGGAACATCCCGAAGGTAAGGAATAGCCGTTCGGCTAAAATAGATTGCTTCCCGGCGGGTATTGAAAATCACCTTCATCATGTTGGGGTTATTCAGCACCGAAGCATCATGAATCTCCGATACCAGCGTGCCCAACTGAGTTTGCCCGTCCAGTAAATCAGCTAACTCATTAATAGCTTGGGGCTGCACAAAAGGCTCATCTCCCTGAATATTGACTACATAGTCGTACGCTTCGGTCTGCTGGTCCAATGTTTCTCGGCAACGGTCGGTACCCGATGGATGGCTGGGGCTAGTCATACTAACTTTTCCCCCGAAGGAGATAATATGCTCCGCAATTTTCTCGTGGTCGGTAGCTACAATCACCGCATCTAATCTACTTGCTTGCAAAGCTTGCTCGTATACTCGCTGCACCATGCTTTTACCGCCAATATCGGCCATCACTTTCTGTGGGAACCGCGATGAAGCCCAGCGAGCCGGAATAATGCCAAGAATTTTCATGATAACAATGATTGAAGAACTGAAGAGTTGAACATGTAAGTGCTTACCATTCATTTTATCATTCAGTTCTTCAACTCTTCAGTAATCTCTACTTTATTGGAGTAGAACGCTACGTGGTCTTTAATTTGTTTAGCAGCATCCTTTGGGGCCGGATAATACCAGGCTATATCTTTGGCTTTTTCTCCGTCTACCTCCAAGCTGTAGTAAGAAGCTTCCCCCTTCCAAGGGCAAGTGGAATGAGTATGGCTATCAGTGAAGTAGTCTCGCTTAATGGATTCTGGTGGAAAATAATGGTTTCCTTCTACTACTTCGGTCTGATCGCTTTCGGCAATCACTTGGTTGTTAAAAATGGCTTTCATTGTTATTTTAGTGTTAAAGTGTGTTCGTGTGTTCGAGTACAAAGTCCTGTGTTTAGAGTTCTGAGTCCACTTTTATAAACTCAAAACTCAGAACCTTTAAACTTTAGTACTTGAACACAGCAATCTCTAAAGTGTTACATCAATCTATTGAGCTTTTTTTCTTTATCGGAAGAATACCCGAGAGACCCGAACAATTTGGATTAACATATCTTATCAATGAGTATTATATTTCCTTAAAATTATGAGTCAGTACGGACTTCGCATTCCCGATCCGAAGAATAAAAAACGAGTAGTGGTTGTTGGTGGGGGCTTTGGTGGCATGAATCTGCTAAAGTACTTAGACGAAAAAGTGTATCAGGTGGTGTTGTTTGACCGAAACAACTTTCACACCTTTGTTCCGCTGCTCTACCAGGTAGCTACCGCGGGTATTGAGCCCGATTCTATTGTAGACCCGCTCCGGAACTTACTACGAAAGCGCGTCGACACACATTTCCGAATGATGAAGGTGCTACAAGTGCGCCCGGAAGCTCAGGAAATTGATACGGCTATTGGCTCTTTGCACTACGATTATCTAATAATTGCCACGGGCACGGATGCTAATTTTTACGGCAATAAAAACATTGAGTCTAAAGCCTTAAAATTGCAAACACTACAGGACTCACTAAATATGCGTAGCCGCATTTTGCAGAATTTTGAAATGGCCACGCTATCTAACGATCATGCTGAGCGCGATCGCCTGACCAACTTTATTATTGTAGGAGGAGGGCCCACTGGAGTAGAATTAGCCGGAACAATGGCCGAACTTCGCGAATATGTACTACCCCGCGATTATCCCGAGTTAGACTTTGGGATTATGAGCATCTACCTGGTGCACAGTCGCGACTACCTACTACCGTACATGCCCGAAAAGGCTGGCCAACAGGCAGCTAAGTTTTTACGCGAAATGGGAGTAGAAATTATTCTGAATACCAAGGTTACCGATTACGACGGCCACATAGCCACACTAGATGACGGACGTACATTAGACGGCGAATGCTTGATTTGGTGCGCGGGGGTGCAAGGCCTGACTATTCCGGGATTCCCCGAGGAAAGTACCGAACGAAGAAATTACTTGGTAGACGAGTTTAATCAGGTACAAGGGGTTGAGCATGTTTTTGCCATTGGCGATATTGCCCTACAAAAAACCGAAGCTTACCCCGACGGTCATCCAGGAGTAGCTCAAACAGCAATTCAGCAGGGAAAGCAACTGGCTAATAACTTGATGCGGCTCAGTCGGCAGCAGGAGATGAAACCCTTTCACTACACCAACCGGGGTACCATTGCCACGGTAGGACGTAACAAAGCTGTGGCTAACTTTTTGGGTAAAATTCGTTCGGGAGGTTGGTTTGCTTGGTTTGCTTGGTGGGTGGTACACATTTACTACTTAGTAGGGTTCCGGAACAAACTGGGTACACTGTCCAATTGGATACTTAACTACTTTTCTTTTCGCCACAGTAGCCGCCTTATTGTTCGGCCTTTTGTTCGTCGTGAAGATAGCGAAGAACAAGAGCTATTCGCTAAAAATATTGGTGCTTAGAAGAAGCGACCGTTCATCTACTTTCCAGGGACGAACTGCCATACATCTTGGTACGTTGTTTGCCTCCTATCAATATACCCCCATCCGGCTCCCATATACATTTTATCATTGATAATAAACGTGAATGGGTCAATACGGTCTTGTCCAGGAAACCCTACCTCTTCAATTAGCTCATTCTCTACTGGATCATACTCAAAAAATCTATCAAGGTAAAAATCTAAGTAATAAACCTTATTATTCAATACATATATTGCATTGTCCATGTGAATGTAGGCATCACTCTCTATTTCGGCAAAGGTATCAGTAGCAGTATCGTACTGATAGACTTTAGCACTTACGATATACCCTTTTCCATTAATATACACTCCTACTGGCGGGTTAAATACGTTAAGTCCGTCGCTAGGAAAGTCAGCTAGTCTTAACCAAGTATCAGAAGCAGGGTCATATTTCCAAAAATCTAGCGGATTCTTGGAACCATCGCTTTCTCCCATTCCGAAAAATCCGTGAATACCATCGGTGAAGGATAATAACTCCCGCCTTCCATTGCCAGGAAAATCCTTCCGAGGAGTAAGTAATTTAGTAGTAGGATCAAACTGCCATAGTTTGGTTCCACTCAGTATATAAGCCTTTTCGGCAATCACTACTGCTCGCATGTATCTCAACGCTACACTATTATCGAAGGTCTGGTATAGCGACCATACTTCAGCTACCGGATCATACGTGTATAGATTATTTTTAATAAGTACGTAACCTTTATTGTTAATAGCAAATCCTACTGTATTTTTTACTTGACCCTCCGGCAAGCTTTGCTTTTGCGTCCAATTGCCCCCTGAAAGTACCGTAAGTGGGGCTTCATCAGCGTTTGGAATTGAATTTCCGTTTCCATCAACAACTTCAATAGTAGCTTCGCCTACTGATACGTCTTTAGGAATTTTTACTATGTATTCACGCCCTCCGTTTCTAGGGTACTCCCCTTCTGACTCAACTTTTACCCCCCCTACCCGAAAGACATTCCCGCTGCCTTGACCGGGTATAATTACTGATAACGTAACTCCTTGCCTCACTTTGTTAGGGGAAAACGTAAAGCCCGCCTGATAATTGAAAGGTAGTGCATTACTTACGGCACCCCCAACTCGCACCGTAACCTCTACACTTCCGGTTGAAGTTTTGGGCGCAATAAATGTTATTTGAGTATCGGTCATTTCAAGGATGCTAGCAGTATCTCCTGCCATAAATACAGAAACTTGCTCGGGTTCTACTCCAAAATACTGTCCGGTAATTACTACTTTCGTATTAGTAGTACCTTCTGTAGGAGAGAGTTTTTCTAGCTGTGGGCTTGAAGTACTAAAAGAAATCGTTGATGAACGATAAGTATCAGTTTTTGTGCGAGCGTAGATTCGGTAGTAGTACGTGGTGCCAAGTTTTAAATTAGAGAGCGTAGTTGTAATAAGCCCTTCTGCGAACGGAGAATCAAGAATTTCTACTGGCGATATTTCATTAGGCTCCCTTCCTTCTTGCCACTGAAAACCATACTCTAACACTTCCTCAGTACCTTTTTCGATCACCTGTGCCTGAATGGTAGCTGTATTGTTAGTAATATCAAATGCTTCACTAATTACCAATTGAGGTAAGATAATAGGGTCTTCTTTTTCACAACATACTATCCCGAATAGGATAAGTATCCACATACAGATAAACTTTCTTGACACCTTGCTTATTAGTTTAGTACAAAACGTTATACACTATTTTACTTATGCTTTCACTATTAGCCCTAGAGCCTCTAATTGCTGGGGTTGGTCAGCAAATACAATGCGAGCAATACCCATGAATCTCTTCATCCAGATATGCAGCTCCCTGTAGGTCGCTCGGCGGTCTTGTGTAAGCTGCTGGGCTTGGCTCTTTACTCTACGCTGTAGAGAAAGTGATTCTGTGACTTTGCTCACCATCTTGTTAGCTTCGTCTAATTCTTTTTTAGGCACATGGTACTTCACCATTAGGTCAACTGGTACGTGCGTATAGAACTTTTTTGCTTGTTCCAGCCAATCTATTGTAGCTCCTTCTCGCCGACCGGTAATCCTCATATCGTCAGCGTATCCTTCTCGGGCAAAAGCAGTCCGAGCTACATTCATATGACTACTAAATAATCTCAACGTAGTGTCTTTTGCTTGATTAAGCGAGCGAGTAGCTCTACGTACTACCCCATTTGCGGCATCCCGGTCTTTAGTGATATGCCCCACTTTGGCATGCAAAGCTAATCCTTGCTTAAGTGTTTTTTCGTCGTAGCCATACTTACTAAAAACTACTAGTAATAGAGGGGTACCAATGGCATTGCTTAAGGCGGTAAAACTTTGATTCAGAAATTGATTTTCTTTGGGCATAGTGATATTGCTTAATTAATACTCAAATTTAAATCTAATTGAGATAAAATAATATTATATTAATTTTATAATATACTAATGTGCCTTCTTAACTTATATATTGCTATTTCTACGTTACATTATTTAATTTTATGAACTACAGTAGCTATACTGTATTATTGACTTCACTGAATTAGTTGTAAAATAGTGTAAGTTTTATAGCTACTCATCATGGTAAAGAGTATATAGTGCGTTTTGATGCACTATTCTTTTCTATAGAGGGTTCATCGATAGATTGCCACCTCTTACTGTTGCCCATATAGCGTCTGTAGGGTACTTTGGAAGAGGCATCTTGTCTACTGAGTGTTTATAGACTACTTTAATGGGGCAATTTGTGCTTATTGAAGGCCTACAAACTACTTTTAGAAGTAACTTTATCATACAAAATATTGATAGATTCATTTTAGGCAATAACTCCTACTTAGATACTTCCTCAAGATCACTTTTTCTGCTATTTTGATACAACTCGTAACAAATTGGTAAAGCCGTGAATTATTACTATTTTTTGCCAACGCACCTTACTTTTTTAAAACCCTCTACTCCCTGCTCTTACGATGACTACCGAAAATCTCGATCAGCAGATCACTAATAATGTACCTGAATTTTTCTTTATTTGGGATATAGAAAGCCAGAAGATTATTCATCTTACTCAAGGACTTAATGAATACGCCCGACGGGAACTAATAGAAGAACCTGACTACGCCAGAATGGTGGACTTTGTGCATCCTGAGTATCGGGATAAATTTGAAGAGATACTGCGCAGTTTTTCCGTTCACGATACTTATCAAGACCATGATTTACGGGTAAATGAAGAAAAGTACCGAGCCAAATGGCTAAACATTAAAACCTTTCCTGCTGAAGATGATCACGGACGAGTAGTTCGAGTTGTAGCCCATATCTCGGACATAACCAAGAGGAAAGAGGAATTATCGGCCTTAGAAGATTTAAACGAGAAGAATGAAAGCGTCATTCGCATTTTAGCTCATGATCTTAAAAGCCCTATTAACAATATGTTTATGCTTGCCCACTTAGCAGAACGGCAGTTAAAAGACGGGGACAAAGCGCAAGTTCACAATATGATTCAGCTAATACGTAGTTCAGCGCAAGGTATGGGCAAATTAGTAGAAAGTATGTTGGAGCTAATGGAGCTTACGGACTCGCGACTATCAGCAGAAATGCATCAGGTGAATTTCGCTTCTTTAATCAAAAACGCAGTTGAAGACTTAGCACCTCAGTTTGAGGAACATCGTATCCGCTTAATTGAACAATATCCTGAAAAAACTATTTTTGCCCGCTTGGATGCTCAGAAATTTCAGCACGTAGTTAGTAACCTACTGTCCAATGCGCTAAAATTTACTCCTGAATCAGGAGAGGTAACTATTGCAATTCGAGAAGAGGAAGAACAGGTGCTATTTGAGGTTGGCGATACGGGAATTGGTATTTCGGAGGATAAACGGTCTGAGATATTCAAAGAATTTTCTAGTGCTCGAAGAAAGGGTCTACGTGGTGAGAACAGTAGCGGCTTAGGGCTTTCTATTGTTAAAAAGATTGTATCGCTACATCAAGGTACTATCACGATGAAAAGCAGTCCGGGTATTGGTACTACTTTCTTAGTAGCTTTACCCCACCACCAGCAAACATCTTCCGCAGACTAAAAAACTATTTCAATTAATTCTATTGGTCAAAAATAGCTGAGATTACGCTGTTTCATCGTTATGTTTTCGTTAAGTAGCACTGCTATTTTCCTCAAAGATGCCTCGCTATGTCTCAATTCATCTCGCGTTTCCCTAAAATTTCTAACTGAAATAGTTCTAAGCAAAATGTTTTTCTACAACGTGTTCTAGTTTTGTTTCGGTTAAGGGTTTATTTAGCAGATCAGCCATGTTAGTGTGTCCTATTTTTGCAACGTCGGCCGGATTGTTAGAGCTTGTGAGCATCACAACGATAACTGATTTCCGAAGCTTCTCTTCTAGTTGCTCATACTCTTCCAAAAACTCAATGCCGTTCATACCCGGCATGTTCATGTCTAGTAAAATAAGATTCGGCAAGCAACTACCTTGTTGCCACCGAAGTGTAATCAAATCCAGTGCTTGCTGCCCACCGGTAGTCACTAAGACTTCTTGAGCTGCCCCTAAATCATTAATCAAAGACTCGTTGACAAAATTAGTAATCTCGTCATCATCAACTAAAAGAACGCAGTTTAACCGTTGCATAAAAAATAACAGATTTTAACGCTTAAAAAATACCACAAAAGTGGTCCCAGAACCGACTTTGCTTTCAACGGTAATTATCCCTCCTGCATTCTCAACAATCTTTTTGACAATATACAGTCCCACTCCAGTTCCTTCTACATGACTATGCAAACGTTGGAACATCGTAAATAGTTTGGTGTTCTGACTTAGGTCCATGCCTAACCCATTATCTGACACCTTTAGCACATGATGTTCGTCTGTAGTATGCGCTCGAATCTCGACAATTGACGGTCGGCTCGGATCGCGATATTTAATAGCGTTTGATAATAAATTATACACAACGCTGCGTAAGTTCTTAGGAGAGAATCGGATGAGCTTACAATCATCTACCGCTACATTCAGCGTTGTTCCTGCCTGTTCAATTAGCACGGTCAGGTCCATCCGAATATCGTTGATCACGTCTTTTAGATCAACACTTTCAGCTGGTTGATTAGATTGCTTCTGAAGGCGGGTAATCTCACTCATATCGGCCAGAGTACGTAGAAAACGAGTAACCGAGCGGTCTATTAATTTAAATACTTTCTGAACGGCTGGGTTCCCCGTGCTCTCCTGCGGTAAATGCCGCTCAAGCATGTGCAGCAGTCCTTGTACGTTGGTAATGGGGGTTTTCAGATCATGCGAAGCAGTATAAATAAAACTATCTAAGTCAGTATTAATAAAGCTAAGCCGACGGTTGGTATTAGTTAATTCCTGGTTGCTAGCTCGTACTTGCGCGTTAGCCGCTTGTAAGTCTTCATTCAGTATTTTTTGTTCTTGGGTCACTTGATACAAACTATCCTCAGCAGTTTTTTTCTCGTGAATATCGGTTGCCGTACCTACCCAGAGTGTGATCTTTCCCTCTTCGTTATGCATAGGAACCGATCGGCTCAGATGCCAACGGTAACTGCCATCGTGCTGCAAAATGCGGTTTTCACACGTAAATTCTGTCCCGCTTTGTAGAGCATACCAGTAGGTGGTTAGCATATCATCCGTGTCATCAGGATGAATAATCGTCTGCCACTTCCGGTTCGCCAATTGCTTATAAGAAAGACCCGTATAATCATACCACCGTTGACTAAAAAAATCCACCGACCCATCGGGTAAATTGGTCCAGGTCATTTGCGGAATACTATTTAACAGCGTACGGAAGCGTTTTTCACTTTTTTCTAGTACCTGACGCACTTCTACTCGCTCGGTAACTTCGGTGGCTACTGCCGTAATTCCAATAACTTGATCTTGTTCATCTCGAAAGGGATGATACACAAAATCCCAATAAACTGTTTCAGTACGACCATGACGATTAATTTGAGAAGGCGACTCTTTAGCCACATAGGGTTCACCGGTACTCATAGCCTGATGAAGTAACTCTTCATAGCCTTGTCCGGCTAATTCGGGCAGTAGCTCGAAGAGGGGGGTGTTTAGGGCCTGTTTAGAAGTTCGTCCCAGTAGCTCAAAAAAGGCAGTATTGGCCCACTCAATCACGTACTGTGGTCCTCGGTATACCGCAATGGCGGCTGGTGCTTGCATAAATACCGTTGATAAAAGAGTATATTCAGCTATCTGGCTGATCGGCTTTAGCACCGGGGCCGGCTCATTTATTTTAGCGGAGAGGGTTAATTTATGAATAATATAGCGTAGTGCCCCTTGCTCATCAAACACTGGAGTATTAAGCAAATGAGAACATTTTTGCTTGTTACCTCTTTTAGGGGAAGACGGCAAATATGGTTTGCTTGAACGCTGAATACTCTTAAAATCAAATTGATAAGGTTTATTTGTGCTTAGTACTTTTTGAAGCGAATTATGCAACCTGGTTCCGTATCCCTTATCGGTTAGTGGAAAGACCTCCGCCAGTGGTTTTCCCACTATCTTCTGACGGACTTTATCTGTAGCTGATAGATACGCCTCGCTGGCTGTAAGGATGGACAAGTCAGGAGCAAGTACTAAATACAAATCTGGGATTGTATTAAATACCGCTAGCTGATCTGCCGTAAGAATAACTGGAGGGCTCATTGGTAAGAAGTCTTTTGAGAAATTCGCAACTCAGATATAGCTCATTCAGAGAGTGATACTAATAGTTACGAAGACTAAACCACTATATATTTTCAGATCTTCCAGAGGAAGAATAACTTCCTTACCTCGCTTTGTTTCTTCAATATCTCTAGCTAAATAACCACGTAGGGAGAATAAAGTTATACTTCATTTTATAAAGGTATAATGCAGATGGGCTATCTTCTCATCATTCTGTCTTTAGGGCGACTTATGACTACTATCAACTTTTACTAGAGATTACCGTTTTTACGGTATGAGATTTTTGTCTATTACCTTCCTTCTTTTTTCTATTACCGCTTGTGATTATACTAATCAGGTTTCCGAAGAGCTAAACCAGGAGCCCTATTATGATTTAACCGGCTTGGTAGAGCGTCAACTCGCTCACTTAAATTCGCTACGCCCTTCAGTAGAAATCATGGCTACTATCAATGGTCAACAAGAAGTAGAAACTATGCAGAAAGATAGTGCCGATTGGGTTGAGACGCTCAAACTTTTTAGTGAGGCTAGTATTAACCGCCCGGTACTACAAGGGAGTTACCAAGTAAAAGATAGTACTGACCAAAACGGGTTGAACATTCGTATTTATCGGGCTCAGCAACCCGCTGATGTTGAAATCCCGTACTTAGCCGTTTATTATCAAGATACTTTACAGAACGTTCGGAAGATTGAAACGGTCTTTCTTGAAAAGAATGCCCTGTATCGTACCGAACGCCGGATGGAAATGCAGTTATCTTCTAGCGAGCAAGGTCCGTTACTTACGAAATATCAGAGTAGTGGAACGCAAAAAATGATCTTTCGCGATAGCGTACATTATCGGGTAGAGGCTACACTGAAATATCCTTCTTAAGTAGATCAGCTACTCAACCCAATTTAGCTTCTACTAAATATGTTCTTTATTCTCTCAACTATTCCTGGTAGTGGTTCTTCGGAGGTATAATAGTCTTGTCCGTACTTTTCGTAAGCGTAACCGTACTCATTCGCTGAATCTACGCTATTTAAAATCAGCGATAAATTTTCGTGTTTGCGCGTTGTTTGAATACGGTCGATATTTTTGATAAACACTCTACGAGAGAAGTCAGCCCGGACGACATATAGTGGCACATCTGCTTTCTCCATCACCAAGTTTCCATCAGTAACCAAACCTACAGGAGGAGTATCAATCATCACTAAGTCGTACCGATTTTTTAGCTCCTCTAGTGTATCCGCAAATTTCTGACTACCAATTAGTTCTGCTGGATTGGGTGGTATTGCTCCCGCCGGAATAAAGTCTAAGTTGTCTATTTTAGAATGCTGAATACAATCATCTAAAGTATATTTATCAATAAGAATAGTACTCATACCCTTCGCCGTATTTTCAGCGTCAAAAGCGAAGTGTATTTTTGGCCTTCGCATATCCAGGTCAAGTATTATTGTCTTTCGGCCCGACATAGCCATGATACTGGCTAAATTTATGGCAACAAATGTCTTACCTTCCGTACTCACGGTAGAAGTTACCGATACCACTTGACGGCTACCCCTTAACCCCATAAACTGAAGGTTAGTGCGAATGGTACGAAAAGCTTCGCTAACTGCTAATTTAGATGACTCATTGACAACCAGTACTGCCGGTAGTGACTTGGCTCGCCTATACTTAGGTACGCTACCTACAACTGGTACCTGCGTATAACGTTCTAGTTCCGACTGGCTACTGATTTTATCGTGCAATACGTAGGCAATGAGTAAGAAAGCTACACTAAGCACTACTCCAACTACTCCCCCGGCCCCCCGTATTAACAAAACTTCGGGAGCTACTGGAGCACCTGGTAAGGTCGCTGGTGATAAAACAACAAAATCGGTTACCGTACCCGCTTTGGCAATTTCTAACTCATTCTTTTTCTGGATTAGCGAGAGAAATATCTCCTCGTACAGAGCGTAGTATCGCTGGTTTCGGTTGTAATCAGTGCCCCGCGAGGGAAGCCGCATAAATTCTTTTTCTATTTTTTCTCGGTTTTCTGCTATCTCGCTAGCTTCTTGTTTTAAGCTAATCTGATAGCTTCGTAGCAACTCTACTATATTTTTTTTGAGAAGCGCAATCCGCTGATCTTTAAGTTGAATAGCATAAGTTTTTTCTTTATACGATCCGGCCTTTAGTTCTCGATCATTAATCAGTTTATTCAGCTCCTGAATATAGATCGTTATATCTGAAGGATACTCATTAAACAGTGCCGGTTCGGCAAGAACAACCTCTTCATTTTCTACTTGTTCTTCTAACTCGGCTATTGCTTCCTGCATTTGCGTGAGTTCAAATCGCTTCAGCTCCAAGGCTTCCAATTTTGCGATTGCTTCACCAATTTCTGAACT
>NZ_JBARYM010000282.1:0-7803 GCF_049647865.1 Tunicatimonas sp.
GTTCAATTTATTCTAAATCATCAACCCCAGGCTACTTCTAGTTAAGTAATGGCTAAACAATCATCTTATCATTTTATGACCATTTCTTTCGCGCTGCTACTTCGCGGATCGCCGCCCGGTTAAAAAGCCTCATCAAGGCTTAGGCCCTTCTTTCATTTTTCGCCTCGCGGGAACATATTAACCAGATTAAATACAACTACTTCTTATTCTACCATTACTAGCCTAAACTATTTTTGCCTAGCTATACGTTGTTACTAAAGTGGTAAATGAGAAACTTATTGAACGAGAGAGTGGGTCAACTGGCTAATTTGGCTGTCATATAATTGATTATTGCTATTTCTTGAACAACAACTTAAATCAACAATAATCTACCTTTGTTTTCTATTTACTGTGTCTGCACGTTGTTTCAATTACATGCTCTTCTATTCATCTTCAATTGTCAACTTTTAATTATTATATGCTTCGTTTGTTGTTAAGCTATTTACTTATTTGGTTAGCGCCGTTGGCTTTATTCGGTCAGGAAATAGCTTTTGATACGCTCACCAGAAAAGAGGTTATTACATTAGCTGAGCGATCTCGCAATGTACAGGCTAAGTTGCATTTCCGTGAGGCAACCCAGCATGAACTTAATGATGAGCTAGCTAAAGCGTTAGTAGCACTTAACCAATCCATTGGATTAAAGCACGATTTTCAAGAAGCACTACTACTCCGAGCCCGGGTGCACCGACGGGAAAACAACTTTACTAAGGCATTAACCGATTACCAATCGCTACTATTTTTAGATCCTAACTTAGCTGAAGTTCGTTTTGAAAAGGCTCAATTGCTTCATAGGCTCGAGCGCTACGAAGCAGCTATTGTGGATTTTAAGTTTTTATTAGAACACGATTTAGGAGAAACTACTACGGTATACTTTAAGGGAACTACCCAGACTGAAGCCAATGGCGATACTTCGTTCTCAACGCAATCTATCGGAACTGTTCAATCCGGCATGAAGGTTGACATTTGGAATTTTTTGGGACTAGCGTACCTAGCCCTTGAAGAATATAAAAAAGCACTATTGTACTTTGAGTTAGCTTTGAACGTAGAACGCCAAGATGCAACGATCTATAATAACTTGGGATTGATCTCTGAACGGTTGAGCGATACACTGCAAGCGATTCATTACTATCGGCAAGCCTTACTATTACAGCCGAATCATGGTGAAGCACTTCAGAATTTTTCTTTACTCACTCTAGAATCCGGAAACTTAGACCTCGCTCAAGCTACTTTTGCTCAACTTGCGGAAAATGCTTCTCCTTCTACTCTACTACACCAAGGAATGATACTCTATCAATCTGGCAACTATTCGCAGGCTATTGCAAAGTATAACGAAGGATTACTCCAGTCACCCCAAAATGCAGATCTCTACCTTCAACGAGGGTTTGCTCGGGAAAAGCTAAATCAGTTACAACCTGCTCTTACAGACTACACCGAGGCGCTTAGGCTGAACTCTCTGTTAGAGAAAGGCTACTTGAACCGCGGCAATATCTACTATAAATTAAAAAAGTTTGATATCGCTGAACGTGATTATCGTGCAGCTTTACAACTGGATTCAAAAAATCCTAAAACTTTCTATAACTTAGGGTTAGTTTATCACCAAAAAAAACAAATAAGTGAAGCTTGTCAAGCTCTTGAGCGTGCTTTAGAATTAGGTTATTTGCCGGCTCAGAAAATAATTAACAAGGTTTGCAGTAGCCAGTAGGTAAACTTCGCTCTGGTTTTCAAGTTATCATAAAACAACCATTTTTTAAACTATATGTCTACTATCGTACAACAACTATCGGTCGTTAAAAAGGCCAATCCATTTCTTGTGTTCTTAGTATTATTTTTTGGCTCCTTGTACTTAGGCAGCTCCTTTCTAATTCCGTTATCTATTGCTATTCTTTTAGCACTAAGCTTAACCTCAGTGAGTGAATGGCTAGAAAAAGTTGGGTCAAATAGAGGTCTGAGTAGTTTTTTATCGGTGCTGCTGATACTTCTATTTTTCGTAGGGGTATTTTCTCTGGTGACTTACCAAGTATCTAGCTTAGCAGAGAACTGGGAGCAGACCAAAGAACAAGTAACTACTACCTTAGAGGATATTGAAGCATACCTAGACCGAAGTGGTGTTTCTACTCAATGGATATCCGAACGACTTGATAAAATTTCAGAATCGAACAGTACTGATGTTAAAAACATGATATCAGCTACTTTTACAACCTTAGGCAAGTTTTTTCTAATTTTAATTTATACATATTTACTGCTCTACTATCGTGATAAGTTTATGCGCTTTCTGCAAAAGCTTACCCCTAAAAAGGCTACTGGCGAGACTAACGAAGTAGTCGCCCAAGTGAGCAAAATCGCCCGCGCCTACATCTCAGGAAAGTTTATATTGATTGTTATTTTGGCTGCACTCTATGGTGTAGGCTTCACAATTATAGGCATTAAATACGGATTAGTGATCGCTGTAATTGCCGGAGTATTAAGCATTATTCCATATTTCGGTAATATTATTGGAGGCGGGTTAGCTCTACTATTTGCTTTAATCACCGACGGTTCAATAAACAGCGTTATTGGGGTGGTTGTTGTAATGACTATTGCCCAATTATTAGAGAACTACGTACTTACCCCGATGATCGTTGGTAAAAAGGTAGATCTTAATCCCTTCTTTACGATTATAGTAGTGGTGTTGGGTGGTGCAGTTTGGGGGATTCCCGGTACTGTTGTTGCTGTTCCGTATTTAGGAATTATGAGAATCTTTTTTGATCATAGCGATCCGTTAAAGCCCTACGCTTTCTTAATGGGCGATGATTCTGATGAAGATAGTTCAATGATTGAATCCGCAAAAGAGTGGGTAGCAGAAAAGGTAAGTTGATGGCTGCTTGATTCGCTGAATTTTAAATAGGTGGCAGTCTGATTTAGACTGCCACTCACAATTTTGTTATTATTAGGCACCTGCAAATTTGCCAAATAATTCGTCTTCAATACGCTTTAAATAGTCTTTAGCTTGTTTCAGTGAAGCTTTATCTTTACGACTAATTGCTTTGTTAATAGCTGAAATAATTCGCCCTTTATGCATTTGTAATCGTTCTTCTTTAGAAGAAAAAACCGGATCTTTCAATTTCAGCTCATCCGATGCATCTTTAATACGAGCATCTTCCTCCATCATCGCTTGCTTGTCTTTATGGGCTTGCTTAGCACGGCGGATAGCTTGAGCTCTATTATAAAGGTCGGCAGCGTTTTTGATATTACTTACTTTACGAGCATCTTTCTCCTGAGCTATGAGTTGCACATCGCCCTTTTTCACTTTTACGTTTCCAGATAAGATATCGTGCTTAAGCTCTGGATTAGTCCGGCCAATCAGTTCTAGCCCCTTGGCAAACTCAGCATCCCGTAAAATAGTACGATCGCTCACATTGAACTCTTTAGCCAAAATTTCGGAGGTTTTGTCGCCGCTCTGTCCGCTAGAGAGCACCTTATCATAGCCACCTCGCTTCTTCTTCATTCGCTCGTACTTTAGTCCCCTAAAGTAACTTAACTGATCAGGGTTCAAGTTTCGGCGTCCTAACTGATGGTTTAGCATCCAATCTTTAGCCTGCTCTTTACTCGTGAACGTATGTAGACGAACTTTAAACGAAATACCGTTTCGCTGGCAGATCTCTAGACGGTTGTGCCCATCAATCAGTACCAGTTCACCATCAGTTTTTTTCCAGACAGTAAGTGGATCTAAACAACCATTGTGCTTAATGTTTTGCTCAAGTTGCTGTTTTGAATCAGCGGTAAGGGGGGGAATGAAGCGCTTTAACTCACTTTGAACCTGAATGTCCCCAGTACTCACTGTACCAACCTCAGATCCGTTGTCTCCAATAATAACAGCTTCCTGCATTGCAGTGTCTTCCATAAAATTGAAATTAATACGAATTTTGAAAATTTAAATAATAGAAAATAGTTACATAGTTTGATCAAAAAATATCGGTGGTAGGGCCTATTAAATTGTAGCCCAGTTTTGCGGTGGGAGTAGTACGAATATGAGTAGAAATACTTACTTTTGTAGTATTATTTAGTTTCGCCTGCTGACAGTTCACCGCAATATCATTTACAACATTCACTAAGTGCCAAATAGTCTTTATTTATGAAAAGACGCACTATTTTAAATAATTTTGGCAATCATAATATAAGCACTCGACTACAAGATTAAACAAGGTAGTATAGCTTTGGCCTCAAATAAATACTAAAATTATTAAAACTCACTACTACTGTATAGTAAAAGTGTTCAAACAAAAAGTAATCCAGTTCAGTCTTTTAATTTATTCATATAAAATATAACTTAATTACCTTATGATGATTCCAAACTTAATTTCTTACTAACACTTTTGGTGTTTACTAATCTAAAGATAGTAGATAACAGTAGTCAATTTGGCGAATCTTAGGTACCAGTTATTCTCAGCAGGTACTACTATGAACCATCATCTTCAGCAATATCATGCTTTCCTAACCAATCACTCCAACTTGGAATTTTCCGGGCAGCAGGATGCAGCGAAGGATCATATAAAATCTCTTGGTATTCACCGTAAGAACGCCTAAGTAACTTCTGGAATCCTTCCGGTAACTCTGACCACTTAAGCTTCTTTTTAGGAGTTTTGAGATCGGTCATATGAAATATTTCTGATATAATATACTGTTAGACATTATTGTTTTACCTGAACGAAAAAACTTTTAATAAGTTAATGTCAGACCATATTTTCTAATTAAATTACAGTATGATGTTTTCTATTTTTGGTAATAGATAGTGACTAGTACAACGACGTAAATCTAAAATCATTTTAGAAGTTTGCGAAGAAATGAGATTTATAGACTTTGAAAATATTATTCAGCAAGCTTGGCAAAATTACGATGCTTCTCGTCGCGTAGCTTCAATAACCGATATTAGTGCTAAAGTTTCTACTAATCTTGTTTTCCGGGTCAAACTAGATAACGATGACATGGTTATTGCCAAACTCTCGTATTTTGGGCGATATGAGCATTTTGTGGAGGATCATACCCTGATTAATGCGTTAGCGAATAATTTAAACGTTCCTTACGATCGATTTTTAGCCCGATCATTAATGAAAGGTCACAGTCTTTATACCTACAAATATTCTCAGTTCAATGTAAATGCTTGGGTTGTATTTTATAATTCGGTAGGAGTAAAAAAAAGAATGCCTCGCGTACTGAATGAGCATAAAATTAGACGATTAGGACAAGAAGTAGCCAAGTTTCATAAGTCTTGCTTTAAATTAAGAAACATTTTACCTCAATGGTCTAAGACGATGGCTATTGACATTGAGCAGTTGCGCCAGATTCTTGACTCTGATAGTGGTAAATACGAGCATCGAATGCATATTAAAAGTATCCGCCAGCAGTGCGATATACTGTTCGAGAATATGGAAAGTTTGGGAGCTCATTCTCTACCAGCTATACCGGTATTTGTTGATTGGAACATAGGTAACTTTTCTGTGAACAAAAACCTCGACTTCTACTCCCGATGGGATTACGACTGGTTCCGAATGAGTTCACGCGTTATGGACTTTTATTTTTTTAGCCGAGTGTGTTCTTCTATTGGTGACCAAACCAGCTTTAGCTATCTGATTGATCCGATAATGGAAGAACGATTTCTATGGTTTTTGGAAGAATATCATCAAGTTTATCCACTTTCCAGGGTAGAAATACTATTTATAAAGGAGGCCTATCGATTCTTTATTCTTAATTATGTGATCAAAGATGGACGCTACTTTTTTCACGAAATTTACGCCTCTCGCCTACTTCAAGAAGCGCATATGGTTTATTTTCCGCAACTAGACCAAAAGTTTAGTGCAGATAAAATTTTAGCGAGGTTAAATTTATGAACTACTGAGTAGTTTGGAAGGTTTGAGATTATTATTGTATATGCCTGAAATTGAAAACCTCAACTCCTCAAACCTGTAACTACTACCATTTAATTAACCTTCATGGACATTCAGCTATTTAAGTCTATTGCCGACCAGTATAAAGTTATATTCTTTGATGCGTTCGGTGTGCTAAAGAATTACGAAGGACTGATTGACGGTGTTCAGGAAACAATGAATTATCTGCACGAGCAAAACATAGGGTTTTACGTGCTTACTAATGATGCCTCGCGTAGTCCGGCTGAACTCTGCGACAGCTTTCAGCAATTAGGCTTGACGGATATTACTTCCAACAAAATTATCTCATCGGGCATGTTGGCGCAAGAATACTTAAGTCGTAAAATTAAGCAGGGAACGATCGCATATTTAGGCACACCGGAATCAGCCCATTATCTGGAAAACCAAGAATTGAAAACAATCTCCATCAAAAGCCTGGAGTTAGCTCAAGCTGAAGAGATTGAAGCATTGGTGTTCATGGATGATGAAGGTTTTAACTGGGATGAAGACCTAAATAAAGTCCTGAATCTACTTCGTCGTCGCAATATTCCGGTGATTATTGCTAACTCTGATTACACCTATCCGGTTTCCAAAAGCCGGGTTGCCATTGCAATAGGAGCTATTGCGGATATGATGGAAGAACTAACCGGAAAACAATTTTTACGATTTGGTAAGCCCGATGCCCAAATGTTTGTTTTTGCCTACGATCACGTGCAACCCTTTCATCCGGTAGATAAAAGCGAAATACTGATGGTGGGTGATACATTGGAAACCGACATTATTGGTGGCAACAAATTTGGATTGGATACTGTCTTGGTCCTTTCCGGCAATACTGCTCCTCAACTAGCCGAGCAGGCAATCTTTTCTACTGGTATTACGCCAACTTACGTATGTGAATCTATTGCGCTTAGGTAACTATTTTCTCTAGTAGATCCCCTACCCAATAGGCCAGAACGGCCGCTGAAGCCCCTAGCCCCAAAGTTTCCAGCACTCCTTTCCAACGATTCGTTTGGGTGACTACTGCTTTTAGCCAGCCAATGCCAACAAATGTGAACGAAGTGAAAATCCCAGCAATCAGGAAATCCTGAGTTACACTACTTTCAGTAAAATAGTCATATACATAAATTAATAGAGGAATAAAACCAATGACAATGAATGATACGAATGTAACTAGCCCCATCGCTAAAGGCGACTTTTGATCTTCTACCATTTCCAGTTCTTCTTTCATCATAACATCTACCCAGCGGTCGCGGTCTTCAGTAATTTTAGCAACTACTTGTTCCAGCAGTTCACCTTCAAAACCTTTCGCCTGATATATTTCCCGAACTTCCTGCCGTTCAGCTTCGGGCATATTATCTACCTCCCAGTACTCAACTTTCTGATGCTTACGATAATTATCCCGCTCTGATTTAGTAGAAAGATAGCTTCCGATGGACATGGAAAACCCATCGGCGAAGAGATTGGCAAACCCTAAAATAATGACAATGGCGGAGCTAAGTTCAGCCCCGGCAGCTCCGGCTACTACTGCAAAAGTAGTCACACTACCATCAATGCCACCGTAAACAAATTCCCCTAAATAATCCTGAAAACGGTTCCAAACAGATTGTACTCCGTGAATCTTATTCTCGTCGTGTTGCGCAGCATTAATCATTTTATCAGCATTTAATGCTAACTAAAGTAACGATTAATTTATCTGCACAATGTTGTATCCACAGTTTGGAATTAGTCTATCTTAATATAGAATACTATCTTGTATTTTGCTTCCACCACTATTCTTGTATCGATGACTATACTTTTGCTTTTACCTATCTTACTCAACCAACTTACACTTTTAGAATCAGACTCGTTAGTGATTGACTTAGAG
>NZ_JBARYM010000283.1:0-1802 GCF_049647865.1 Tunicatimonas sp.
CAATTTAGCTACGAAGAATACACCGGCAACCAAAGTAGTTGGCAAAAAATTGGAGAGTGGGTCAATCAACTAAACGAAGGGCGAGGACAACTGTCTCTCACCACTCAGCAGGAGATAGAGAATCAGATTGCCGGGTTAAACGATACTACTGAGATTATCAGAGTACTATACGAATATATGCAATCCAAAACCCGCTACGTTAGCATTCAATTAGGGATTGGTGGTTATCAACCTTTTGAGGCTGCTACTGTTGATCGGCTGGGTTACGGAGACTGTAAGGCACTTTCTAACTATATGAAGTCCATTTTAGCAGTAGTCGGTATAAAATCTCAGTACACATTGGTAAATGCTGGCTCGTATGCCCGCCAGGTAATTACTGACTTTCCTAGTTTGCAGTTTAACCACGCAATTTTAGGCGTACCGCTTCAACGAGACACTATTTGGTTAGAATGTACTAGCCAAACCCGTCCGTTCGGATACTTAAGCGATTTTACCGACGACCGGTATGTACTTATGGTTAACGACAACGGAGGAAACTTAATAAAGACCCCCGATTACTCAGCGCAGCACAATCAACAAGTGAGAAGCATTACAATGAGGTTGGATGAAGCTGGTAATGGCAGTATGAACGTTATTACTACTTACACCGGGCAGCTTTACGATAAGTTTGCTAGAATTACACAATTAAATGCTACTGAACAAAAGCAAGCCGTTTATAAGCAAATAGAAATTCCCAACTTTCGCGTTGAGCAGTTCAAGTATGAATTAGTTAAGGAAAGGCTTCCGATTGCTACGGAGGAAATGATGATCAAACTAGATAACTACGCTAGTGTAAGTGGTAAACGATGGTTTTTCAGTCCGAATGTTATGACTCGATTGGAGAGTTTACCGGCTAATGCAGAGAAAAGAGCCTATCCGGTAGTTATCCACCAAGCTCGTATCGAAACTGATACGGTAGTAATTGAGATACCGGAGAACCTCTACGCCGAGTTTACTCCTGAGCCAACTGAAATTTCTTCGGCTTTTGGAAACTACCGAAGTGAATATCAAGTAGACCAAGGCAAAATTATTTACATCCGAAAATTCCAGCGAAAGAAAGGAACGTTTCCTCCTAAGACTCATAAAGAATTACTCGATTTCTATCGGAAAGTAGCGAAGTCTGACCGGCAGCAGATGGTACTTCGCCGAGCAACCTAAGCCAGCTATTAGAGCGCGTTTGGATTTTATTATAAGGTATTTTTGACTAAACGAGACTCTTTTCGAGGGGGATAGCCTAAGCTATCGCTGGAAAAAAAGCTGAAGTATAGTTGAAAAATACCCATCAGAAAGCTAAAGGATAAAGTTCAAGCACGCTCTTAAGAAACCAAAACCGGATCTTCGTCAGGTTTCCGCACAGGTCCACCCAGCGGAAGAACAACCCCCGGTGGCAAATCAAGCTCTGGCTCGTCCCACTCAAATGGTAAACCACCATCGTTATTCGACCGGCCCTGCCGCTCGTCGTGGATAATCTTTAACAAAACGAGCGTGAGGGCTAATAGAAATAAAAAGAAAAGAATAATGTAATCGAGGGTCATAACACAATGAAGTTATCTTGGTTCTTTGCTAACGCGCAATGAGTATACTTATTGGTCAAATAAGTAAGAAGTATCTTACTTAAGTCTGTTATCAAAAACTGAACCTATTTTAAGCACCGAAAAGCTTGTTTATGCAAAATGATTATTTGAAAAGGTTAGTTTCCTTATCGATCGTTTATTTGAACGTAGTTTCTATTATTAGCTGTAGAAAAGTACATACTACTTCTT
>NZ_JBARYM010000284.1:0-3631 GCF_049647865.1 Tunicatimonas sp.
CGTACTATTGAGTTTCTACCCGAAGTGCCCCTACTCAGTGGGCAGCGTTATCAAGCGAACTTTGATTTGGAAGAAGTGCTAGAAGTGCCCGATGCGTTTGAATCATTTGCTTTTAGCTTTCAGATAATCCGACAGAACTACTCGGTAGAACTTATTGGTTTGACTGCCCAGGCTGAAGACGAGTTAGTAAAACAGGAACTACACGGCACATTACTTACCGCTGATGCTGCTTCGGCTACGGCGGTTGAGCAGATGCTAACCGCTCAACAAGCAGATCGCTCCCTTTCTATTCGGTGGGAACACGCTGCTGATAATCGTAGCCATGCTTTTATAGTTGATGAGGTAGTTCGTCAGGAGAGCCAATCTGCCATCACCATACAAAGCTCCGGTGGTCCCTTATCTCTTCCGAAGTCCCCATCTTTTACAGTAGACGTACCCTCTCGTTCTGCATTTGAACTTCTCAATTATCGGGTAGTAGAAGATTCTGAACAATACTTGGAACTACGCTTCTCCGATCCACTTCAGCCCAGCCAATCGTTAACCGGTCTGGTTCAGCTAAACCAAAAAGAAAAAGAAGAGGGGGAGCTTCGTTTTGTTTTAGATAGAAACATTGTGAAAGTGTATTCGGCTAACCGCCTAACCGGAGCAAGAAGGATTACGGTTAACGAAGGTATCCGAAATACGGAGGGAAAACCTTTCCCGTCTTCCGTAGAATTAGATGTGGAATTTGAAGAAGTAAAGCCAGCGGTGCGATTGCAACAAGCCGGAGTTATCCTGCCAACCACCCAAGGAATGGTACTACCGTTTGAAGCAGTTAACCTTAAATCGGTAGACGTAACGGTGGTACGTATTTTCGAGGAAAACATCGCTCAGTTTTTTCAAGTGAACCAGTACGATGGTCAGCAAGAACTAAGGCGGGTAGGCCAACCCGTAGCCCAGCAGGAGATCTCGCTTAACGGATCAGGCGTTACGGATTTGGGTAAGTGGAACCGCTTTACACTAGATTTACAAAAGCTGGTAGCCGCCGAGCCGGGAGCAATGTATCAAGTGATCATCGGGTTCCGGCAGCACCAAACTACCAACGACTGCGGGAATCAAGCAAATCAAATCGAAAGTTATTCGCCTTTTACTACCGACAATTGGGGTGACTCGGATCGTATGTTTCGAGAAAGCTACGGAGACTATTACTATACCCGCAACTATAATTGGGAAGAACGCGATAATCCTTGCTCGCCTTCTTACTACGGGGGGCGGCGCAGCATACGGAAAAACTTGTTAGTATCGAATTTAGGACTCATCGCCAAGAAAGAAGGCGATCACCAGTATCGTCTTGCAGCGACCAATTTGCAAACTACCGAACCTCAATCAGGGGTAAATATCAAATTGTTAGATCTTCAACAGCAAGTATTAGCCGAAGGAAGTACCGACGGTGACGGATGGTGGCAGGTTACAGTAGATAAACAACCATTTTTGGCAGTGGCTGAAGAAAACGGGCAAAAGAGCTATTTGCGATTAGATGATGGCACGGCGCTCTCCCTCAGTAATTTCGATGTGGCGGGTCAGTCGGTAGCCGAAGGAATAAAGGGGCTCTTGTACGGCGACCGGGGCGTATGGCGACCGGGCGACTCATTGCATCTCAACTTTATTTTAGAAGACCGGGCAGAACGTTTACCCCGCAACCATCCGGTAGTCTTTGAGCTATCCAATCCCCAGGGACAGACCATACAGCGAATTGTTCGCACCGATGGAGTGGAGGGGATTTATAATTTCAGCACGGCTACCGCCGCCGATGCACCTACGGGCAATTGGCTGGCGAAAGTAACGGTTGGTGGTGCGGTCTTCACTAAAACAACCCGGATAGAAACGGTCAAACCCAACCGCCTGCGGGCTGATCTTGATTTTGGCACTTCCCGCCTAACGGCTCGAGATCAGCAAGTAACCGCCGACTTATCGGTGGCTTGGCTTAACGGGGCAACCGCTCGCAATTTAAAGGCGCAGTACGAGCTACTGTTAACGCCCCGATCTACTACTTTCGCTCAGTACCCCAGTTACCACTTCGATGATCCAGCCACCGATTTTGAGCAAGAAAGAAGGGAAGTATTCGATGGAAGAGTGAATTCTGAAGGAAACGTATCATTTCGGGTAGACCTATCTACCGAAGGATCACCCCCCGGTACGTTAGATGCAACGTTTATTGGGAAAGTCTTTGAAGAAGGCGGTAACTTCAGCACCGATCAACAAACGTTACCTTATTATCCGTACCGCTCCTACGTTGGCATGAAACTACCCGAAGGACAAGGCTGGGGTGGTTCGCTAAACGCCAATACTACTCACTCGGTTGATGTAGTGGTCGTTGACGCTTCCGGCAGTTCAATATCCCGAGATAACCTGGAGGTGAGTCTGTACGAACTAGAGTGGCGGTGGTGGTGGGATCAGTCAGATCGGTCATTAGCGCAGTACGTAAACAACACCTACCGTAAACCAGTACAATCGGATGTAATTGATGCCCCGGATGGAATGGCTACCTGGCAGCTAAAAGTAGCCGACGATTCTTGGGGAAGATACCTATTTCGCGTGTGTGATCCAGTATCAGGACATTGTACCGGAAAAATCGTTTATCTGGATTCACCTTACGCACGCGAAGGAGAAGATAAGCCGGATGGAGCCACAATGCTCACCTTTTCCTCCGATAAAGATACGTATCAGGTAGAAGAAGAAGCTATGCTGCACTTACCTGCTCAGGCTGGCAGCCGCTTTTTAATAAGCTTAGAAAACGGTAGTCAAATTCTGGAAACCCATTGGCTGGAGGTGGAAGAAAGCGACGTAGCCAGCGATAGTAGTGCCGTATTTACTTTTGAGGTAACTGAAGAAATGGTGCCGAATGTGTACGCAAACGTAACCATGCTGCAACCCCACAGGCAGACTGCCAACGATCTGCCCATTCGAATGTACGGGGCAATTAACCTCAACGTAGAAAATCCTGAAACCCTTCTTCAGCCAGTCATTAAGATTTCTACCGAGCTGGAACCGGAAGGTGAGATGACCATAGAAATTTCTGAAGCTAATGAGCGAGAGATGGCGTATACGGTAGCCGTAGTAGACGAAGGGTTGTTGGATATAACTAACTTTACGACCCCTCAGCCACACACCTATTTCTACGCTCGGGAAGCCTTAGGAGTAAAGACCTGGGATTTGTACGACTACGTAATTGGGGCTTACGGCGGTGAGTTGGAGCGGATTTTAGCGGTGGGAGGCGATGCTTCTCTAGCAGAAGTAAGCGACCGTAAGGCTAATCGCTTTAGCCCAGTAGTAAAATTTCTAGGCCCCTTTTATCTGGATGATGACGAAGCAAACGAGCACACGTTCACACTGCCCAATTACGTGGGTTCGGTGCGGGTGATGGTGGTAGCTGCCTACGAAGGTGCTTACGGTAGTGCCGATACCACCGCAACAGTTAGTAAACCGCTGATGGTACTTGGTACACTGCCACGAGTGTTGAGTCCGGGGGAGGAAGTGCAACTGCCGGTCACGGTATTCGCAATGGATAACTCGGTAAAAGATGTACGGGTTAATGTGAATACCAATACGCTGATTGATCACCAGAGAACAAATAGCCGAGAGATGTTCTTTT
>NZ_JBARYM010000285.1:0-18590 GCF_049647865.1 Tunicatimonas sp.
CGTCTTTCCAAGCAGTACCATCCCGATCGAAACACTGAGAAAGATACTTCGGAAAAATTCATTGAAATCACCCAGGCTTACAATTATCTAACGAATGCTGAGAAGTATGCTTATGCCGGAGCAGATAATCATCAAGAGCCTGAAGTTTCTGAACGGGAGCGGTGGCGGCAAGAGGCTCGTGCTCGGGTTCGGCAGCAGCGACAAGAAGAAGCCGCGGCTCGCGAGGCACTTATTCGCCAGTTGCTATCGTACTTCAATTTTGCAGCCGTGGCTCTGCTAATTTTTAACGGGTTACTAGCTATTGACTATCTTCTTCCCCGAAAAGCCTATCCGCAGCAGTCGCTGAAGGTAGAAAAGGTTTTTGAATCATCGAGGTACCAAGGTGGTACCCGATCGTACCAGTACGATGACCTGCACTTTGAGGATTTCACCTTGCGAATTAAGAAAGGGCTGGTTAAATCTGATGATTTCTTTGATGAAGCGGTGGTACTAACTACAGTTGTCTTTGGCAAGCCTCAGGCGGCTTTGCTTACTGCCGATGGGCAAACTACTCGCTACGAACCTATTTACAGCGTATATACCTTCTTCGGCTTTATTATTCCCGCCATGCTTCTGATGTTAGGACTGTACTGGCAAGTCATAAAATCGCTTGAGCAACGGCTTTCGTTAGCTATATTGATGCTAGTTATAGCAATTATTCAGGTGCTATTATTTTCAACCGTGTAGCGCATTAAGCTGTAGCATTAGCGGACCGTTTTATAGGTTGGGCGGGTTCGGCTACATGGGTAGGCAACACAATCCGGAAGGTAGTCCCTACATTTATTTCCGAATGCCTCACGTAAATTTTGCCTTTATGATAATTTTCTACGATCCGTTGGGATAACGAAAGTCCTAAACCCCAGCCCCGTTTTTTGGTGGTGTAGCCCGGAGTAAATACCTGCTTAATTTTAGATTTGTGAATACCCTTTCCCGTATCGGTAATATCAATTACCACCTGTTCCGGGTGATTTTGCGTTACCTGAATAGTTAAATCACCTACACCACTCATGGCGTCCACTGCATTTTTACAAATATTTTCAATTACCCACTCAAACAGCGAAGCGTTAATTCGTACCGGAATATGCTGATTTTCTGAATGCAAGGTAAGGTTCACCTTGGTAGAAACCCGGCTTTGTAGGTAACCAACCGAATTACTAAGTATTTGGTAAAGGTTCTCTTCAGCGAGGGTTGGCATCGACCCAATATTAGAAAAGCGAGAAGTAACCATATTAAGCCGGTTAATATCTTTGTCTATCTCTTCTACCACACTAGGATCGTACGTTTCGGTCTCTGCTCGGAAGTATTCTACCCAAGCCATCAAAGAAGAAAGGGGAGTCCCTAACTGATGCGCCGTTTCCTTCGCCATGCCTACCCAAACCCGGTTTTGCTCTGCCGTTCGCGAGTAACTAAAAACTAAGTAAGCAATGAGAGCAAATATGGAGATTACCCCTAATTGAACGTAAGGGTAGTACTGAAGCTGAGTAAGTAAAAAGGAGTTACGGTAGTAGACAAACTGTGAGCCAATATACATTTGCGTTTTTGGGTGGCGCATTTCGATTTCAATTGGCTTATAAGCATCTTGCATTTTTCTTAATTCCCGATCAATAATTCGCTGCCGTTTTTCTTCATCTTCAATCTCTTCTAAGCCTAAATTACGCGAATTAACGTAGTTGCCGTAAGCATCCGTAAGAATTACCGGAATAGATTTGTTGGGAGTAACTACCTGGGCAAATAGGTAGGTAACGTCTTCTACTTCCTGATTAGCGACCATCTCAATGGTGTTGGCGTACAAATTAATGTAGCTTCGTTCTCGCTCTTTTAGCCCTTCTATCAACCGATTAGTGTACCAGATTGAAAGCGCAGCAATTAAGAGCGACATCACCAGCACCGCTACTCGAATGGTTTTCTTCTTCTGGTAGAGGTTTTCTACCTTTCCCAGCGACTTGTTAGAAAACATTGGCTCCGACGATTGGAACCCATTACCTTTAAATAACCTTGATAACATACTTTAAGCAACGATTACGACCCAACTTTAGTCGCTTTACAACGATTTTTCACAAAAGGTAAAAAAATTAGTGTTATAGTTCGTACTATTTTTAGTGTTAAAGTGTTTTGGTGCTTGGTGTTAAAGTATTGATATTCTATAGTATTCGCTCAGCCTTAAACATCGTTCTACGGTTTACTTAAATACTGATATTCTTAGCACTATAGCACTCAAACACAACAATACACATATCATGCTCTCACAACGGCAGCTATTTTTAAATTATTTGGGACAGACTTCGGATTTTCCGCTGATGCTGGAGATTGAACGCGCCGAAGGAGTATACATGCATTCTGCCGAAGGAAAGCGTTATCTCGATTTGATTTCTGGTATTGGAGTAAGTAATGTCGGCCATCGCCACCCAAAAGTGTTGCAGGCGATACAAGATCAATTAGATCGCTATCTGCACCTAATGGTTTATGGAGAGTTTGTACAAGCACCTCAGGTACAACTAGCGGAAGCTTTAACCCGCACCTTACCCGACCCGTTAAATGCCTGCTTCTTCGTAAACTCGGGCAGTGAGGCGATTGAAGGAGCTTTAAAATTAGCCAAACGCTATACCGGGCGACCTAATTTGGTTTCTTGCTTCAATGCCTACCACGGTTCTTCCCATGGGGCATTATCAGTGAGTGGTAGTGAGCAATTTAAACAGGGTTATCGCCCATTGTTACCCGGCGTATCGCATATCCGCTTCAACAATCCTGAAGATTTCTTTCAGATTGATGAGCAAACGGCTGCCGTAGTGGTAGAAACGGTGCAGGGTGAAGCCGGAGTACGCGTAGCTGACGCTGATTACTTCAAAGCCTTGCGCCAGCACTGCGATTCGGTAGGGGCTTTACTAATTCTGGATGAAATTCAGGCGGGGTTTGGCCGCACTGGAACCTTTTGGGCGTTTGAGTCTTATGGGGTAATGCCAGATATTATGGTTGCGGCGAAAGGTATGGGCGGTGGTATGCCAATTGGGGCGTTCATCGCTTCGCAAGAAATTATGCAGGTGCTTAAAGCCAATCCTATTCTCGGACATATTTCTACTTTCGGGGGGCATCCGGTAAGTGCTGCCGCTTCACTGGCTACCCTGAGGGTTATTCAAGAAGAAAATCTATTGGAACAAGTATCGGTCAAAGCCCAGCGGATTATTGAACAACTCCAGCATCCGGCTATCCGTAGCATTCGGCACCGAGGGTTGATGATGGCTGTGGAGTTTGAATCCTTTGATATGCTCAAACCCGTTATTGATCGAGCGATTGAACTAGGTGTGCTGACCGACTGGTTTCTGTATTGCGATAATGCCATGCGGGTAGCCCCTCCGCTAACCATCCAGCCCACCGAGATAGACGAAGCCTGCGCTATTATTCTTCAGGCGATAGAAGACGTAACCGTTCATGCTTAGTAGTATCTGATTATCTAACTTTAGCCATCAAGCATTTATTAGTCATAGCAGTAGGAACAACACTCTTAAGTTTACTTGGTAGCTGTCGCTCTACCCCAGAAGAGTCAACTACCGCATTCAGCAAATTCGGAGCGGGAATTCCACTGGGATTGATTGAAGACGATCGCTTGGAAGAAGTATCGGGTTTGGTGGCTAGTCGGAGCCAACCGGGAATGGTATGGGTACATAATGATAGCGGTAATCCGGCAGAAATCTATTTGCTGGATAGCCAAGCAGTGGTACGAGCAACTTACGTGCTAGGTGAAGACCAACGAGACTGGGAAGATATAGCCATTGGTCCCGGCCCTACCCAAGGAACTACCTATTTGTACGTAGGCGATATCGGAGATAATTTTACGCTACGCTCTCAGAATTATATCTACCGTTTTCTTGAGCCTACTGCATTAGCCACTGTTACTAAAACTGATACAATCCACCAAATAGATACTATTACTTTTGTGTACCCGGATGAACAATGGGATGTTGAAACCCTGCTCCTCGATCCTCTGACTAAAAATCTGTATCTATTTTCTAAAGAGATGTCTTTCACTCACATTTACTGCTTGCCTTATCCGCAGCGAACCGATACCACAATAGTAGCCAAGCACCTACTTACTATTCCTTTTGAAGGTGAGAATCTGCTGGATCGTCTGGTAGCAGGAGATATTTCGGCCGACGGTCAGGAAATTCTACTAAAAACTTATCAACATATATTTTATCGAAATAGAGCAGACTCAGTTATTTCTTTTGCTGAGTGGATTACTTCCCCCGCTGATACGCTACCCTACACCGCCGAACCTCAAGGTGAAGCGATTGGTTTCACAGCGGATAGTTTGGGATACTACACGTTGAGTGAAAGCCAGATTGGTCGTGATTTGTATTTATACTTTTACCCTCGTCAGTCGGGAAGCAACCGATGATTTAGTATTTTCGCCCGTGGATTCATCTAAATTATTTCTAAAGAGTTGAGAAAGTCTTCTGCAAACAATATGGTCGCTTTAATTGCTATCTCTCGTTTGGGTAGACTGATAAGAGCTGCTTCGCTGCTAACTGCTTTTATGTTCTTGGGAATCACAGCATTGAGTGCCCAAGAAATTCAAGCAGATATCTGTATTCTAAGTGGTAGCGAAGCGGGATTCACTGCGGCTATTCAAGCGGCTCGCATGGGTAAAACGGTTGTTCTGATTGAGCCTACCGGGCACCCCGGTGGCATGATGGTAGAAGGCATTGCCAAAGATATTCGTTTTGGTAGCTCAGTCGTTATTGGTGGTATTGCCCGAGAACTGTATACCGCAATTGAAGATTACTATGGTCGTAAACCCGCCTTTGACCAATATGGTTGGTACTCCCGCTACGAACCCTCGGTGGCCGAAGAGATTATTGAACAGTTTTTAGCCCAAGAAAAAGATATTCGTATCATCCGAAAAACACGTATTAAAGAAGAGAATGGCGTACGTAAGCAGGGTTCGCGAATTCAAAGTATTACTTTAGAAAACGGTCAAAAGATAACCGCTACAGTATTTATCGATGCTTCTGTAGAAGGGCATTTGCTGCATATGGCGGGAATAACTTCAGAAACCATCCGAGAGGGTAATCAAGCTTACGGTGAAACTAAAAACGGTATCCAAGTAGAAAATACCTACCGCCAGTTTGAAATAAAAGTAGATCCCTACGTAGTACCAGGTGACTCTTCTAGTGGTCTAATTCCAACCATTCAAGTGGGCGAGTTGGGTGAATACGGTGAGCCTGATAAGTATATTCAGGGTTTTTGTTTCCGGCTGGTGTTAACCCGACAGGAAGATAATCGCATTCCAATTACCAAACCAATTAATTACAATCCTTCTACTTACGAAATTTACCGCCGATACCTTCGGCAAGGTGGAACATTATTTCATCCCCGAGCTAATCGGCCCAATAGCAAAACTGATCTAGGCAGTTGGCACGACTTATCGGCTAATCTCTACGGTAAAAACTGGCAATACCCTGATGGTGATTACGCCACGCAGGATAGTGTTGTACAGTATCATAAAGATTTTACTCAAGGACTGATTTGGTTCTTGCAGAACGACTCATTAGTAGATGAGCAAACTCGGAAGAACTGGGCCGGTTGGGGGCTTTGCCAAGATGAATTTACTGATAACGGCGGTTGGCCCCGACGATTGTACATCCGCTCGGCTCGTCGTTTAGTATCTAATTTTGTAATTACTGAACACCATACCCGTCGGGATAATCCAATCCAAGTAGGGGATCCCTTGGGGCTCCAACCGGTAGCCATTGCCTGGTGGCCGCCCGATACCCATCACGCTCGTCGCATCGTGCTAAATGGGTATGCGTATAACGAAGGTTTCGTATTTGGTGGCGACGACTGGCGCCCGTTCGGCATTTCCTGGCAAGCGCTAATCCCGAAGGTAGAAGAATGCACCAACCTAATTACTCCAACCTGCCCTTCAAGCAGCTACGTAGCGTACGGAGCTATTCGCATTTTGCCTACGTTTATGGTCTTAGGCCAGAGTGCCGGTTGTGCTGCCGCAATAGCTATTGACCAGCAAAGTGCCGTTCAGGAGATTGACTATATTGCCCTCCAGAACCAGCTGTTACAGGATAAACAGATATTAACCATTCCCGAGAATTGGCTGGACTACGTAAACCCCGAACCCTAATGATAATTAGAACTAACCAAGTGAAAATACATTTCAATTTACTATCGCCACTTCTTATTATTTGGTTGCTATTGCCAAGCTTAGCCTGCGGACAAAACGATCCCGAAGTACCCATAGCTCCCCAGCTTTCTAGCACTTTTTCTGAGCCAGTTAACCGGGGTACAGTAAACAACCCTACTATTAGCGAAGCTTCGGGTATCGTAGCCAGTCGTAGTAATTCAGATATACTATGGACTCATAACGATAGCGGCAATGATGCTAAGATTTACGCGATTAATACTTTAGGGGAGACAGTAGGTGAGTGGATTATTGCGGGAGCGACTAATCGAGATTGGGAAGATATAGCCATTGGCCCCGGCCCAGAGGATGGAATCAATTATTTGTACGTAGGTGACATTGGCGATAACCAGGCTGTGCACCCTAGCTTAAATATATACCGTTTCCCTGAACCTATTATTAACGACGATACCTCGCCCGGTGGCACTATTCAGAACGCAGAAAAAATTAACCTGAAGTATCCAGATGGCGCAAGAGATGCTGAAACGTTACTGGTTGACCCTTTAACTCAAGACTTATACATCGTATCTAAACGCGACCGCTTCGCTCGTTTGTATCGTTTACCTTTTCCTCAATCTACTTCCTCCACTATTCTTGCTGAGAAAGTAGGTGAGTGGAACCGCGAAATTGGGGGAATTTTTAATCAGCCCGTCGGTGGGGATATATCGTCCGATGGTAAAGAGTTGCTAATAAAATCGTATGTAGAAGTACTATACTGGCAACGAGAAGATGATCAAACATCGATCTTTGAACTTATGCAACAAGAACCAAAAATACTTCCCTACATGGTAGAACCTCAAGGTGAAGCAATTGGTTGGTCAACCAATCATGAAGGGTATTTTACCCTGAGTGAAAAACAAGGTTCCTCTATTCCTAAACTATACTTCTATAAACGCAAACAGAAATAATCTTCCAAACAGTTAAAAATTCTACTACTATATTCTGTGAAATTTCTAAAACCTTCTGCAAGTTTTTCCGCTATATAGCCTATGTTCCATAACATAACTTATAAATAATATAGTTATGTATTACGCGGCATATAATATAAAGCAAACTTATTATGCTATTATTTATATAAATTGCTATTGTATACATCAAATACTACTATAGTAGCTGTAGAATAGCTAGTTTGCTATATGTAATAATTGATAATCAATTACTTATGCTTATACTGCAAAGGTTTCGTATCTTGTTTCCCTAAATATCAAACCATACCTGAACAAACTATGCGCGTTTTTATTATAGACGACAATCAGATTGATCTGCTAATAAGCCGTAAGTTGCTATTAAAGAATAGCGCAGAAATTGATGTGCAAGAATACTCTCAAGCCCAAAAGGCATTACAAGATATTCAGGCTAATCAAGATGATAAACCTGATATTATTCTCCTCGATTTAAATATGCCTACTATGGATGGTTGGGGATTCTTAGATGGGCTAAAAGACGCTCACATTCAGTCTGGTTTCAAAGTATATGTGCTCACCTCTTCTTTGGATGATCGAGATAGAACTCGAGCTCAGAAGTATCAAGTAGTAGAAGGGTATTTGACTAAGCCACTCAACGATACCGTAATTCAAGGTATTTTGCAATAAAACCTTTGAAATATTATTTGAATAGGGTTAAACCTTTTTTGTAGAAAACAGTTATCTTATTGTAATAATTTTTTTACCTAATAGATAACTGCCATGAAATTTATATCATTAAAACGATACTGCTTTATACTATCAGCTTTTGTGATTTTTGCATTCTCAAGTTGTAATCGAGAAATCACTAAGCAGGATATGGAAGATCAGATTCAGGAAGCGCGTGAGGAAACTCAAGAAGCGAAAGAAGAAACTCGGGAAGCTATTGAGATGCGAGAAGCCTACTATGAAGACTATCGTGAATCTAAAACTGATGAGCTTAAAGATAAAAGCAAAAATATTGACAAACGTATTCGTGATCTGAGGAAAACAGCAAAAGATGTGAACGAAGACGCTAAAAGCGATATTGAGTCGGCTATTGCTGAACTTAAGCAGGAGCAAGAGGATGTAGATGATAGACTACGAGAAATTCAAACCATGACCAAAGAAGATTGGAGTATTTCTTATGAAGAGGTTAATGAGGCAATTACTCGTATTGAATCAGAAATCGATCGGGTAGCTGAAAGCATTAGTGGAAACTAATCACCAATTCAGAAGAGACTATTGCACATCAGCATATTATTAAAACGGAAAAGTAAAAAGCGAGAAATTATCTCGCTTTTTTTATTAGCTAAAACACAAGTAAAAGCACATGATGATCGTACTTTGTGTAATTTTATATAACTTATTTCTTAATTAAATAGTATACAGTAAGTAGAGAAAGTTTTTATATGCAATTAAATTGGTTCATAACAGGTGTAGGAGCATGGTTGCTCATCTTGGTGCTGATAGTGCTACCCACCTTTTCTATGGCCACACACGAGCATACTGAACCTGTTGATCAGGATGCCCCGGTATATCCCAATCCGGCTCGCGACTTTATCTACTTTAGAACTGATAAGGTAAGTAACTTTGTTGGCAACATTACTTTAGAAGTAGTAGATATTCTGGGAAATCCAGTGAAGGTGCTACCTGAAAAAGTAGCATCTAACATCTACCGGATCAATGTAAGCCAATGTGCCGCCGGATACTATATGTTGATTGCTCAGTGCGAAACTGACACTGGAACGAAAAAGAAGGTTTTCAGATTTCTGAAACAATAGTTGGCTCATCTCCCTCTTTCTCATTTAACTGAATAATATATTTAGGCTCTTTTTCCTCTTTCTGATAGGAGTAAGTATAACTATACTGAGTAGTTGTAAAATAGCTATTAGCACCAAAAGTGTGATTCTGGCGATTGGGGGCAGTTGTTACACCTCTTTCACAATCTTTATGCAGCGTAGGCGTACTACCTGATGTGCGAAAATAGAATGAGCAAAACATTCCAGCAACTGAGCCTAGCAAATGCGATTCCCAAGATACATTTTGTTGATTAGCATTGGGTAAAAGCCCCTGCAACATACCGTTATACAGAAAAGCAATTGCTACTGCTACTATTACCGAGCGTATATCTTTCCGAAAGATGCCACTGAATAGAAGAAAAGCAGCTAACCCGTAGACAATACCGCTGGCCCCAATATGGTAGGCCTGCCGAGCGGCTACCCAAACCCAAAAACCAGTAATTAAGTATATCCAGAGAAATACTTCCAAAGCAATTTTGTTGTAAAAATAGAACGTAGCTATCAGGAGCAGAATTAATGGGAAGGTATTAGATAATAAATGCAGAAACGTGCCATGTACTAGGGGGGCCGTGATAATACCCACCATACCTAATGGTGTACGCGGAAGAATCCCAAAAACGCCCAAGTCAAGGGAGGCACTCCACTCTATCGTCCGAATTAGCCATAATAGTGCAGTAAATCCAACAGCAAATAAAATACTTTGCTGGAGCATTCTTTTATCTTCAGATAGCAGTTCTATTTCACTATCACGCTTTTTCACGCAAATATTTTATTCGGTAAATAACAGATTGACCTACCAAAGCCACTCCACTGTTCACAATCACCAAGCTTAAAGTACCAAACCAGAACCAAGCCCGCTGCTCGTATTTGGCGATCAATGCTTCGCCAAACAAACTGAGACCGAAACCAATAAGAATCAACCCAGCTATAGCCGAAACTAACCAGTAAGTAAGATAGCGTTTTTTCCCGTCAGTTGCTTGCATGTTGTAAAACCTACTTGTTCAAAAAAATATTTTCTGAGCTAACCGATAAGTATTTGCGTGGGCTTCTATAATATGAGCAATTTTCTCTGAATACCCCCCTCCCATGCTTAATGCTACTGGAATATTATTTTGGTAACATAGCTCCAACACAATCTGATCGCGCTTCCGACAACCGTCGATAGTTAGCCCCAATCTTCCTAGCTTATCTGAAGCCAGCACATCTACTCCCGATTGAAAAAAGATAAAATCGGGAGTAATCTCATTGAGTAAACGCGGTAATGCTTCTCTAAGTTTTTGCAAATATGTTGTGTCATCTGCACCATCGGGCAGAGCAATATCCATATCTGATTTTTCTTTATGCATCGGATAGTTTTTAGCCCCGTGCATACTAAAGGTAAAAACGCCTGGATCGTGCCGGAAAATCTGGGCTGTTCCGTTGCCCTGATGTACATCCAGATCAACGACAAGTATTTGTTTGGCTAACTTTTTTTCTCGTAAATAATTAGCCGCAATCGCAATATCGTTGAGCAAGCAAAAACCTTCGCCTCGGTTGGTAAATGCGTGGTGGGTGCCTCCCGCAATGTTGAATGCTACCCCGAATTTTAGCGCAAACAATGCGGCCTGAACCGTCCCTTGCATAATAGTTATTTCGCGCTGTACTAACTGCTCTGACATAGGAAATCCGGTCTTCCTAATTTCTGATTTGGTTAGCTCCTGATTCTTCAGTCGATACCAGTATTCAGCAGCGTGTGTGTTTGTGATATAGGGTTCTTCTAAAGGAACTGGGGCAAAAAAGTTTTCTTGAGTAATGGTGCCTTCATATAGTAGCTGCTCAGGAAGCAGATTGTACTTTTCCATAGGAAAGCGGTGATTTTTGGGCAAAGGATGCGCGTAAATTTCTGACCAAGCAATTTTTAACATAACAACTCGCAAGTATCCGATGCTTTCAACTGCCTTGGAGGAAAAGGGTTGGTTTGTACTAGTTAAAATTTTCGGACACCCTAGAACTTGGGACTAAGCTGGGTTATAATAATGGCGAGAATGCAGCAGAAACAGCTACCGCACAATCGTAATGCTACCAGTTTGGCTACCAGCCTCTTCACCGCAGCTAATTAGATAAAAATAAACACCAGGGGGGACCAAACTTCCGTTGGCAGTTCCATCCCAGGGCTGAAGATTGCTGTAGTTTTCTTGTCTGTGCATTTCTACGCCTTGCCTATTAAAAATGGTTAAACGACAATCAGGGTAGAGTTCCATCTTCTCAATATGCCAAGTATCGTTGTTACCATCATTATTAGGAGTGAATGCTCGCTCGGGAACAACATCCAGGCGACGGTCAACATTTACGGTAAATTCTACCGAATCAGCACAACCCTCGTCGTTCATTATAAAGCAGGTGTAAGTAGTTGTGATTAGAGGGCGAACTAATGGGTTAGCAATTGTAGTATCGCTCAAGGAAATATCACTCTTCCAGCGGTAAATACTCCCGCCCGAGGCTTGCAGTTGCAAAGTATCTCCTAGCGCAACACGATCCGAAGAAGCTGTAATTTCTCCTATCGGATTCTCTGCTTCTTCTACCGTAAACTCTCGAAAATCATTACACCCATTTTCAGCGGTAACTTCTAAGGTATACGTTCCGGGCTGATTCACTGTAATGCTACGCTCGGTCGATTGGGTGTTCCATAAATAGGTAGAAAAACCTTCGTTAGCTTCTAGCACCACAACAGCATTGGGACATAAATTTGGGTTATCAGCAGCTTGTACTGTCAAATCAGGAATAGCCAACACTTCCACTGTTTGTTCGTAACGATCGCGTACCGTACCATCGTCTTCCAAAATTTCTATTGCTATTGTTTGCGTTCCGGCATTGTTAAATTTGTACGAAACAGTATCACCTTCTTCAGTATTTTCTTCAAAAAGCCAGCGGTATCGAATTTCTTTTCCGTTCAAATTGCCCGGACTAACAATAAATTGCCCGGCTGTATTCAGGCAAAGTTCAGTTGGAATAGTGGGGCGAGCGAAGGCTACCTCTATCGGGTTGCTTTCTCGCAAACAGCCTTCGGCATTTTGGGTTACTGCAACATAGGTACCCTCTTGATTAGTAGTAAAAGATAATTCAGTAGCTTCGGCAATAGTTTGATCGTTTCGCCTCCAACCAAAAGTCTGATCATCTACTGAGTTAACTGTAAATTTTACGTTGTTCCCCTCAAAGAAAACTGGGTTTTTTTCGGCAGTAGCCGTAATGGCTCCGGGTTCGCTAACGCTGATGAAGGTAGTAATCGTGTCGCTAATGCAGCCACCATTTTCTTCACTAGCCTGCACAAAGAGTATGTAAAGCCCTTCGTGTGATTTATTAATATTAGAAATAACCGGATTTTGTTCGTTAGAAGTAAACTCATTGGGTCCGGACCAGAAATAATCTGCATTCACTGTTTCAGATTGAAGCAACAAACTTTCACCAAAACATACCGGCTCGGCTGGGTTTTTATCAATAATTGTAGGCTTAGAAGGAACAAAACCATCGGGCCGAACAATTTCAACTCGATTAGAAGCGGCAGGAGAACAAACAAATGTTTTATTGGCGGAAGATACTTTAACCCGATAAAATAGCTCATCACTGGTAGTAAATGTAAAGGTAGAATCAGTGGCCTCAGCTACTGGAGTAAAGCTCGTTCCGTCACTAGAACTTTCCCAAAGGTAGTCGGCTCCAATAGCTTTGGTCACGGTTAGTTGATAGGGCAACTGGTCACAAACCCCTAAGCCATTTTGTGGCTCTAACACCGGGGTAATACAATTACGGTTTAGCCGAATAGCAATTTGGTCTGTGGCTGTTTCAGTGTAGGCTAAATCAGGTTTTCCGTCGCCGTTCAGGTCGCCACCACGAACGCTAAGCGAGTTTTCGTTGGCTAGCAGATTCAGCGGATTACTAAAGTCCAAAGAACCTACAGTACTTTTGTTTAATAGCAAAGTAATCCGAGGTTGGTTCTGAATGGCTACGGTTATATCAAGCAGCCCATTTCCGTCCATATCCACTAACTCCAAGCCTTCTCTCGATAGAGCACCCTGACCAAACTGCACTGGACTAGCAAAGCTGACTGTCCCATTTTGTGAAGTATTCCGTAAAGCTCCTACGTAAGAATCGTTAACGACTACTAAATCGGTGAGACCATCATTATCTAGGTCACCAGCCTTTAGATTAGTCGTTCGTCCTGGAGCAGATAGTTCGGTAATGGCGCCAAACCCCAGCGAACCGGGAGTACTAGCATTGGTAATAACATAAATACCACTATTCTCGTCTTCACTTACCGCAATATCCGGAATCCCGTCGCCACTAAAATCTTCTACCGTAATACCACTAAGCTCGGTACTACTAATACCAAACACCGCAAACGGAAGGCTGGGTGTATTGCTAAAGCTAATAGCTGAACCAGTTCCATTGTTCAGGAACACTGACACCCCCCCATCGGCAGAAATATCAGCTACCGTGATATCTGGTTTTCCATCCAGATCAATATCGCGAATTACCATACGAGCTGCTAAATTTCCCTGTACAGGAAGTTTTGTGGGGCTAGCTTCGTCAAATGACACTGCTCCACTAGTGCTTGTGTTCCGAAAAATATACACTAAATTAGATCCTTCTGCATTGCTATTAGAAGCCGAAAATAATAATTCCGGTAATCCGTCGCCATTCAGATCACCACAGCGAACCCAGCGAGTGGTGGCCTCTAGGTCTAATTCAACTGGAGTAAAGGCAACAGTATCTATATTAGAAGTTATATTTTGTAAGATAGTAATATCTTCGCTATTGGCATCGCTGGTAGCAATATCATTAAGACCGTCTTGGTTGAAGTCACAGAAACATAAGTTGTAAAGACTACTACCGGAGGTGGCGTATTTATAAGGCCCGTCCATTAAGGCTACGTCAAAAGTACCACCATCGTAGCTGATATAAAATACCTCAGAGGAATAAGCTGTTAATCGAGTATCAGTGCGGGTTACTGATACGCTGCTAGTGGTAGCTCCCGGAGGAACTAAAACTCGAATTTCAGTATCCAGCATCGGTACTCCTGAACTAATTGAAGCGATGGAATCGGCTAGAACCCCACCAAAAAACACATCAATATTCATAGTGTCCGTGCCAAACCCACTTCCCTGAATGGTGACTACTTCGTATACCGTTCCGTGGGTTTTATCCAATTGGGTAATAACCGGAGCTTGGGCTAACAATACCGTAGTAAGCCATGAGAAGAATAGCGTAGATAGAAGCTTTTGCATAAGAGGTACCTCATCAGAAGACAAAGCAAGGTAGTGGGAAAGCGTTATTTTTTTGAAGCAACAATTGGCTTTTGCCCACAGGTGTAATATCTTCTGCAATATTTGTTTTTTGCTTATTTGACCTTCGTTATCTAATGGAAGCCTTAATTTTAGTTGATATTCAGAACGACTTTTTGCCCGGTGGTGCCTTAGCGGTTGCCAACGGAGATGCGGTAGTTCCTGTAGCTAATCAACTACAACCTCACTTTGATTTAATAGTAGCTACTCAGGACTTTCATCCCAAAAACCACCTTAGTTTTGCGGCTAACCATTCGGGGAAACAAATTGGTGATATTATTCAGCTCAATGGCTTAGATCAAGTACTGTGGCCTAACCACTGTGTACAGGGAAGTGCTGGGGCAGAATTTGCTAGTGATTTACAGATGGAAAAGGTAGCTGAGGTTTTTCCCAAAGGGACCAATCCAAAAATTGATAGCTACAGTGGGTTCTTTGATAACGGCCACCGGAAAGCTACCGGACTGGGTGACTATCTGAAAGAACATGGTGTAAATAGAGTATTTGTTGTAGGACTAGCCACTGACTACTGTGTGAAGTTTACTGCTTTAGATGCTAAGAAGTTGGGCTTTGATACTACAGTTATTCCCGAGGCAACCCGAGCAGTTAATCTACAACCCCAAGATTTTGAGAAAGCCATTAACGAGATGGCAGCGGCTGGAGTAAAAATTATTTCTCTTAAAGATTTCTAAGTCATTAGCATTCGGTTACGGCCTAAAAAATTTGCTAAACAAGCTTTTAAAACGGCAATTACAGAATTTGTGATTTATTTGCATTTTTTTAATATTAATTAAGATTATAACTCCTTATATTTATCGGATAGCTATAGTTAGTATCCGGTATGAGAGAAAAGCCTGTCAATTTATATTTCCTACAAAGATGGGTCAAAACATATGTGACACTCATATTTATCGCTCTTACTTTCACTTCTCTGTATGGCCAGGATAAACCTACTTTAAAGAGTTTCCGAGTTAAGAACATGGAACAACTTAGCGAAGTAGTAGATCAATGGTACGAAGGGGAAGTAACCTTTTGGAGCGGAAGAACGCTTTTATGTCAACTGTCCTACAGTCCGCTAGTTCCCGAAGGGCTAGTGAAAGTTGCCGATGGCGATTTAACTCGTGTTCTTACTGTTTACGATATAGAAAGCTTTTCTTTTTACAACCACGATACCTATACCGATCATACGTACTATTCTCTTCCCCTTATCAATAATCGACCTATGTTTGTGGAGTTACTGTACGAAGACTGTTTTTACGCTATTTTAGGTAGCCGGTCAATAGTAGCAGAAATTACGAATTACGTGCCGGGGCCAGGGGGAGCCATGTCCAGAAGCTACGAGTACGTTAACATGAGCTACGCCCATGCTTACCAAGCAAATGCGGCTTCAGTCACTAAGTTTATTATGGATTACCGATGGTTTTTGGTTGACGTAGAAAACCACCAAGCTCATGATTTTAATTTAAATGCTTTAGACGATCAGCGAAAAGAACTCAGAAAATTTGTCCGAGCTAATAAGCTCCAGTTTGATACATTGGAAGACTACATCGCTGTGGTGCAAAAGTACGAGGACCTAACCATGCGGTCTTGCAAAGACTTACCTTAATAGAGTAATTTCCATCTTTACTTCTTCCGAATAATAATATCGCCATTGTGGCTTTTAAAGTAAATTTCGGGGCCACCGCCGTTCACGGTTCCCATAATTTCCTTATCAACCTTCACCCGATAAATTCCCCCGTCATTAGATGTTTCTCGCTTATTGTTGGCTTTTACATCCATCTCAAAATCAGTAAAGATTTCTCCGTTCAGCGTTTTCATTTTGGCCAGCATAGCCGTAGAAGTGGGAAAAGTCACTTCGATGTCTCCGTTCAGGGTGGTGAATGACATCGGTGTGTCGGGCGTTACTTCATCAAACACAACAGTTACTTCCCCATTTACCGTATTCACCACGGCTGAACCAGAAATATTCTGCAGCTCTACATCATCGTTAATGTTGCTGGCTTCTATCTCGCCACTAACGTTTTCGATGAAGATTACACCGTCGTTTATGGCTTTCGCCTTGATTGAAAAGTTACGAGGCACCTGAATATCAAAGTCGAAAGAACTTTCCGGAGCCCGAGAGCGCACAGTTACCCGGTTGCCTTCTTCGATAGCTTCCATTGAGATATTACCGCCACTACTAATTTTTCGCAAACCACCTCGCCCCTGATTGTCATCTACGTAATTGCTGGTGGTTGGGGCGGTTTGTACAATTACCTCTTTGCCATCGTATCCCCGAACGAAGATAGAACCTCGTACTAGTTCTACCCGAAGTTCGCCGGGCTGATTAGGATTAGTTAGCGGAATGGCTAATAGTTCATCTTGGGCATTCGCTATACCGAAAGCAATTAAGTAGACGATAATTGTGATCAAAATAATACGAATAAGTTTCCTGATATCGTGGGATAAGTGAGGCAAAATGTTCATTATTTTATGGGTTAATTTTTTGATTGTTCGATTATTAAATTGCTAGTTGTTATTGGATTCTGGTATTTGAGTCCTTTCATATCTCATATTTTTCAGCTAGCTGTGTTTTAAGTATACTTCACCGTTGAGGGTTTCCGTTTCTACCAAGGGGCCACCCTGGCCGATACGTATTTTGGTGGAGCGGTCAATCCGGTAGGTAGTGCGCTTACGCCCCTTTTTCTTGGCTAAGGAAACTTCAGCCGGCAAATAATTAATCTGATCAAAATTGGTGTAGAAATCACCGTTCATACTTTTGAAGGAGACATCAGCCGATAGATTATTTGGCATCAGCAGCGTAATATCGCCGTTAATCGTTTTAAAGCGACTGTCTTTTGCCGGAGCCTCCGTAAAAGAAACATCCACGTCGCCATTTACCGTAACCACCGAAGTTTGTCCGCTAATATCAGTCGCTTGAATAGGCCCATTAACATTACGAGCCTCAATACGCTGCGATTGTACATTTTCAATGACCACCGATCCTTCGTTGATAGTAGAAACCCTTAAATTGAGAGCATTTGGTATGCGCACTGTAAAGTCCATCCGATAGTCGTATTTATGCTCATTCCAATCACTGTGATGATGGTCGGTACGGTAGTGAAAATGATTGCCTTTACGATGAGCGTTTACAAAAGGAGCATCCATATATACCAGCATATAATTACTATCCAACTCGGTCGTCAGTTGTATCTCATCTATACCTTGCTGGAGGCGATCTTGAGTACGGGCTTCAATCGTCTTTTCCACGCTAATTTCAACGGTTTCACCCTCGTAGCCAATCACGGTAACATTCCCCTGAATATTCTTTAGCCACAATTCGTTATCGGTACTGTTTTCCGAAAATTTTAGACTACGAGTGATTGTCTCCTGATGAGATAGCGGAGCCAAAGTCCAGGCTACCGAACTGATGATGATGGTAAAAAGAGTTGTGAGTTTCATAAGTAGAGATCGAGTAAGTTTTAGAATAATTATTAGATGAGTATCTCCAAGCTTTGCTTGATAGTTTGCTGAGCATCTTGGTTTAAACCGTCTTTTTTCAGTAAATCTTCTAGCGGTTCTACTGCTTGTTTTTCCTGTAGTTCAACCATTGTTTGCGCCAGCGCAATTTGTATCAGAGGGTCATTTTGCTGAGCGATGGACTGTACCAACCCTTGCCTCACCAATGAATCGGAAGCGTAGGGGAGCAGTGCCTCTAGAGCTGCCAACCGGACATTGACTTGCGGATCTTCATTCAGGGTGCGAAGCAAAGCATGATGAATTTTTTCGGTAGAAGAAGATAGATCAGTACTGATGCTCACCGCCTTGAGACGTTGCATAGCCGAAGGTTGCTCCAGCAGGGTGAGCACCATCGCTTCGCGCATTTGTTGCACTTCCGAGGATAACTGCCCAATCTGCGATTCGTAGCGTTGCGTTGGGCTTAGCCAGAAGCCGACCGCTACACCAATAAATAGCAGCAAAGCCGCCGTAATTAACTGAGATACCCGAATGGAAGCGTTAAACGGCTGGAGGAATCGCTGCCACCAACTGGGTGTTTGAGACTGTTCCCAGCTGCCAAGCATCGAGTAGAAATTCTCTCGCAACTGACCCGACGGAGCGGGAACGGGCAATTGTTCGCTCTTCTGGTAAAGCATTTGCCAATCAGATAATTCTTCCTGACTAATTTCGCCACTAGTCAGTAATTGCTGGAGCTGCGTTTCCTTCTGATCGTCCCAGCGGCCTTCCAAATAATCCATAATCAATAGCGTGTACTGTTCTTTCATAGTTGCTGTTCCAGTTGGCGAAAAATTTGGCGTAAATCCTGAAT
>NZ_JBARYM010000286.1:0-2197 GCF_049647865.1 Tunicatimonas sp.
GTAATTGGGATTGGCGACCATATCATGTTTCTTTACAAAGGTCATAAACTATGGGAGGGAAGTAATAGAGACATTCTAAATACCGACGTACAGGAGCTTCGCGACTTCTTGTTTGCTAACAAATTGATGCGGGCGGGAGCTACTTTTTAACAGCACATTTTAATCGAGCAGATTCATTTTTTAAAGTACTATATGGAACCACTTCATATTCCGGCTACCACTACTACCCCCGAAATTCGTTTAGATAATGAATCAGGACAGTTGGCGATTCAGGGTGTATCTGACGAGGTAGATGCGATAGGCTACTACTATCCTGCGCAGCAGTGGGTGGAAGCTTACGTACGACAACCTGCCCCAGACACCATACTGGATATTCGCCTCACTAACTTCAACGCTGCTTCCTCTAAAGCCTTATTTGGCATTATCGCTTGCTTAGCCCCTTTGCTAAAAACCGAGCATTCCCTAAAGGTTAACTGGTACTACGATACCAACAATTCAGTGCTAAACGAAAATTTTAAGCAGTATAGTGACAGCACTTCAGTTCCGGTCAACGTAGCAGCTAGTAATAATTCTTAGTAAATCAGCCCTCTCGGGTTTGCAATCCGAAAGGAGCTACTATAAGGATCAGATGCCGAAGCGTCCGTAATATTAAAGAGCGTATCACGGGCTTCCATTAGTCACAATTTCTACCAACTCTTCATTAGGCTCATTTTCTCCGGTAACCAAACCAAAGCTGCTGCTTTTATAGTCCCAGTTGGTGTAGGCGATATTGTTCGCTTCAAAGATATCGACCATATCCTGGTACCAACGCAGGCGGTCTTCTTGGGGGGCGGAGGTAATCACGCCCCATTCACCGCAGTAGAGCGGGAGGTTGAGCTCCTGAGCTACGCGCATAGGTTTGGCCATCATTTTTTCTAATGTATCGCGATGATAAGTACGCATCCGCCCTTCAACGTGGGCTTTCTGGATATCAGTCAAATCGGCAAATCCCTGCTCAGTCACAATGGGACCGGGATAGTGTACCGGGCCTTCGTAGTTAGCAATATCGGTCCAACTAGCTTGGTAGTGAGTGAGCAAGAAGGGTTCGTAGAAATGGAAGCTCAGTAAAATGTTGGAATCATTGTCCGGTACTTTAAGCTCATCAAAGGTATCGGCGTTCTGCCAGCGGTTGCTACCAATCACAATCACCCGTTCCGGCTCTTGCTCCCGAATTACCCGTACTGCTCGAGCTACTAGTTGGTTCCAGTTCTCGGGGTCATCGGCTACCGGCTCGTTCATGAGTTCGTAAGCGACCATGCCGGTGGGGTAAGAATTTAGCGAGTCGGATAGTACGCGCCATAAGTCCATAAACTTTTCTTGAGCAGCCGGTTCGGTCCAAAGTGGTTTTTCCATTTCATTGAAGTGGTGGGAACGGAGAATATGCAAGTCCACAATTGCTCGCAAGTCTTCGTCTCGGCACCAGTCGAGCGCGCTGGTAAGCAATTCAAATGCTTCGGGTTCAGGATTGCCCGCTTCGTCAAACATCTGCTCCTCATCAATCGGGATACGCAGATGATCAAAGCCCAAGCCAGCCAGATACGCTACATCCTCTTCGGTGAAAAACGCTTGTCGTTCCGCTCCTCGCCGACTACTCTGCGACAGCCAGTGCGAGATGTTAGTGCCCTTGTGCAGTGTGAACTGTTCGTAGTTGATGGTAGGTTCTTGGGGTACACCGGTTTGACAAGCTAGTAGCAAGAGAGCCAAGCAGTAGATAAGGATTTTCATTGTTTTTAGGTTGCTTTTTGGTAAAGGTAAGAAAAAAGAAAAACTTGTATCGCTAAGGTGAGGAGCTAAATGATGCCGGGAGAGTACAACTGAGTGATTACTACAACTTTTCGAGATTCTCAGGTGCTTTTTTAAAGTGTAGGCGAGCTTTTTTTAAGTGTAGAGGAGTTTTTTTAAAAAGCTTTCGGGTATTTTGTCCCGAACTGGGAAGAATACAGAGTAAATTCCACAAAAAAAGCCACCCCCGATCGGTAGCCTCTTTCCTTACTATTAGTATAGGTAAAACTAAGTAGTTAACCAACCGGACGTTTGACGACGGTACGTAAGTTTTTCTTGAACCAGCTAACAGAATAACCCCCAAATATCGTTTCACAACGGCCAAAACATCGTTCCACGACCACCATAACACCATAACACCATAACACCATAACAC